>JAJDZI010000076.1 GCA_022824735.1 Nitrospirales bacterium | reverse complement strand
ATCTCAAGTTGGGCAGACCATACTCAACATTTTTCCCGTGTGTCAACCTGAAAGGAATCATAGGCCAAGCGGGCGTCGCATAACCCGACAACCCCGGTCGTTGTAGCCGCGCCATCCCGGATCAAAGTCCGGGACATGCCTCATGGCGCTGTTTGTGACGGCCACTCCAAGCCGCATAAGGCATGTCCCTGCCCACGAGCAGGGACGCGGCGGCTACAACTTGAGATTGGCTGTTCGGGCGGGTATTATGCCCAATGCCTTTTGAGATCATTGGCGCTATTGATAATGTCGAAACGATTGCGATAGGCGGGCGAATCGGTGAAATCAGGCGGCTTCGCAAACAATATGGTCCCGGACGATGGAGAAAACTTAAAGGCATTGCCCGTGTTCGACTTATCAATGGTCGTCTCCGAAAAGCAGAAATCCATTGGTACGAAGCTCATGGAATCGGCAGAAAAAAGATGAAAATCAAACTTTTCCTGGACTAACGGCCATGAAAAAGCAATCGGCAGAATCTCGATTTGCGCTGTGTATTGAAAGCCGGGATTGTGAGGATCTGGAGAAGCGGAAAGTCTACCAGATTCTTCCGGATGAAGAAGCGGGTCGAGAGGGCTATCTCAGAGTCGTAGACGAATCCGGGGAAGACTACTTGTATCCCGAATCGTATTTCATGATCATCGAACTGACTCGCAAAGCACAGGACGCACTAGCGGCTGCAAACTGACTTGGCCGTTTTTCTATTAGACAAAAGATGGTTTTTTGCCCAACGCTTCGTCTATCTCATTGATGATGTGTTGGGCGGCTTCTTTTTTTCTGGGGGCGTTCAGGATGGGTCTTCCGACAACCAGGTAATCTGCCCCGAGTTCTATGGCTTCACGCGGAGTGGTAAAGCGTTTGTGATCGTCCGAAGTGGCGTTCAACGGACGGATGCCCGGACTGACCATAAGCTTATCCTGAAAGGCGTCCCTGCAGGGCTTAATCGCCTGTCCCGAAACAATCAGCCCATCGCACCCGGCATTCAACAGGTTCCCTCCCGTTTGCACAATATACTCAGCCTCACTTGATCCTTCAGGCAGGGCGGCGGTCTCGACGCCCGCGCTCGAAAGCGTGGCACTCGAAAGTAACGGGACTCCGAGAATTTTGGGGTATTCGCTTTCCGCCCTTGCTTGTACGGCTGTTTGGATGACCCCGGATCTCACCGTATAGTCTGCGGGACCGCCGAACGTAATCAATGTAATGCCATGAGCCGCGCATGTTCGTACAAAGCGCGTGATGGTGTTGCCGATATCCCCGGAAACCTTCAAGTCGATAAAGATACCGGCTTCTCCGGAACGTCGATGGTGCAATTCCCTGATGAGATCAAGGACGTTGCCGGCGACAATGAGTTCCAGACCGATTTTGAAAAACAAGACATTATCAAGCTCTCGCACCAAGGCAAGAGCCTGTTCATGATCCGGAACGTCAAGCGCGACGATGAGACGATCCTTCCCGGATTTCGCCGGCATGACACCACTCGTGCCCATGTTCGTCACACGTCTTGTTTTAGCTTTCCGTCTGAAAGGTCGTGTCGAGGAGCGGTTTCAGTTCTCCTTTTGACTGCATGGGACCCAGGACGTCGGTGTCGCCGTAGAATTGGCCGTTGATGAACACTTTGGGCAGGGTCGGCCAGTTGGTCATCTGCGTGAGGACTTCCCGCTTTTCCGGATTTTCCAACACGTTGATAATTTCGTAGGGATATCCGAGTTGGTTGAAAAACTCCATGGTTTCGACGGTAAAGCCGCATTGAGGCGCGGTCTTGGTCCCTTTTCCGTAAATGAGAATTTTGTGTTGCTTCAATTCCTGTTGAATCTCTTCCTCGATAGGATGTGCCATGCTCGTTTCCCTCCTATGAGCCATCCGTTGTTTCTGCCGTCAATTCAAGCGCATGGATGCGTCCATCCTTCAGTGGTTCATCCAGGGCTTGATAAATGAGACGGTGACGATCCAATAGATTTTTTCCCTTGAATCCATCCGATACGACTCGGACGTTCAAGTGATCCATGGTTCCCGTGCGATCCGTGACGGTGACCTGGGCGTCGGTCAGGACTTGCCGGACGTAGTCCGTGATGGTTTGCGGCGTAATCATGATGGACTGTGCCTCACCCCGAGGCGCGACGACAAACTGAGCACATGATACTGAAGGCCACGCATTCGCGCAATGACAGCCGAAGGGTGCAGGGATGCTCCCCTTCCGTCATGCCCGACCCGGTTCCGTCAATCTGGCCCGCACGCATCATCCACGAACCGGCTGAGTTGTTCCAGGACCGGGAAGGGGATTTCATGTCCGCCTCGAAATTCATGCCACGTGACGGGGAGCCCGTGCGCGAGGAGGGAATCCTTGAGTTGGATCGCCACGTCGTGCGGAAGTACGGGGTCATCGGTGCCATGGCTCTGAAACACCGGGAGCCCCTTGCGGGCGGGCCATCGTGCTTCCCATTCCGGTTTGGCCACGATGCTTCCCGAGAGGATGATGAGTCCGGCAAAGGCGCGGGGACTTCGCACCACCGTATCGCAGGCCAGCATGGCGCCTTGAGAGAACCCGCCGATGAACACGCGGTCCTGGGGCAGGCCCTCATGCCGGTCGAAGTCGTCCAGCATGGCGAACACTCGCTCGCGGGCTGCCGTCAGCCCGTCAGGCACCGCGTCGATATCGCGTTTGTGTCCCTGGGCCGTTTGCAGGGCGAGCTGTTCCATGTCGAGCATCCACCAGGCCCGTCCATCGTACAGGCCCTGATCCAACTTGAGCGGCGCGACGGGGAACAGAAACCGCACGTCGTCCGGGACCCGCAACATGCGCCACAGGGCGACCAGGTCGTCCCCCGGCGCGCCGAACCCGTGCAACAGGATGACCACGGGGCCATTCCCTCCGCCTTCGCGGTCCGGTCCTCCCGCGAGATAAACGTCGAGTCCTCCATACGTGTGCATGCGCATCGGAATCAAAGCCTTGGGAACGCGGGATGCCGAGCTTAATGTCCCATCTTCGGCGCGCCGGCATTGGCGCCTTCGGTCACGAGCGGAATGCGCAAAACCTGCTGGCAGTGCGTACAGGTGACCCGTAGAATATCCCGGTCTGAACGGTCGATCTCCTGTTCTTTGATCCAGAACAGTTTTTCACATTTCGGACATTTTCTGACAAGCATGGGCATGGTGACTTCCCCGGGTTGTTGGAACACACACAAGAATTGTAAATGCTCAGCCTCTCGTCGGATTACGCTACGCTAATCCGACCTACGTTTTCTCGTCGGATTACGCTACGCTAGTCCGACCTACGTTTTCTACGTTTTCTGTCTTCTTCTGTCATTCTTGCGAACGCGAGAATCCAGAGTTGTTTTTCCCCTCACCCCGGCCTGTACTCCCTCAAGGGGCGAGGGGGCTCTTCCCTTCCCCTCCTTTGTAAGGAGGGGTGAGGGGAGGTAGAGGGTCAACGAATCCCCCAACATTTACAATTGCGACGGATTTAGTGTAATACAAACAGGCTGCCGCTTGCTACATGATCATCTATGCCGACCATAAAGATTTTCCCCCTGCCGCGTTATTGCCCCTGTTTGAGCAGGCGCCTTGGGCCCACGGGCGGACCGTGGCCGAGACGACCGCGATGCTCCGGCAGACCGACCTGTTCATCACGGCGTGGGACGACAACCGGGTTGTCGGGTGCGGCCGGGTCCTGACCGATTACGTGTATCGCGCCTCCATCTGGGACGTCATCGTGGATGCGGCGTATCAGGGCCAGGACGTGGGCACGGAAATCATGCATCGCATCTTGAACCATCCGGCCCTGCAACGCGTCGAACTGTTCTGGCTCTGTACGCGCGACAAACGTGCATTCTATGAAAATCTCGGCTTCAGTGCCAAGGAACAGACCGGCATGGTCCTGGACCGGCG
>JAJDZI010000017.1 GCA_022824735.1 Nitrospirales bacterium | reverse complement strand
TTAGGCCGCGGACCGGGGACCGGCTCTAGGACCGCTTGGGCGGGCGGCGGCCTTTTCCTCGATAGGGTCGCCTGGGGCGCATGGCGGGCAGGGCGATGGTGACCAGCGTGCCTTCCTGGGGGCGGCTGTCGATCGCAATGTGGCCTTCGTGTTCGTCCACGATTTTTTTCACCATTGCCAGGCCCAGCCCCGTGCCAGACCGTTTCGTGGTGAAATAGGGTTCAAAAATTTTCTCGCTCAATTCTTCGGGAATCGGCACGCCGTCGTTATGAATGCGAATGACCATTTCAGGCTGGCGGCCCCGTTTCTGCGACACGGAGATTCGCAAATTCCCGCCCGGCGACATGGCTTCCAGGGCATTCGTAAAAATACTGAGAAAGACGTGCTGGATCTTCTCTCGATCCCATCGCACCTGGCCCAGACGCGAGGGAAATTCCTTGGTGACGTCGATCCGGTTGACCCGAAAATCCGTGGCGACCAACGCCAGCCCGTCTTCGATCAAGTCGGTGACGCGGCAGGGCCGCCGGTCCAATTGGAGGGGCTTGGCGAAATCCAGAATGTCGTTCAACATACTTTCCATCCGCATGAGATCCCGCATGGCCGCTTCGATGGAGGTTTGGGTTTCGAAGCCGAGTGTCCCGTCGCCCGTCACTTCCTCCAACTGTGCCCGGATGTAACCCATGGGTTCACGAATCTCGGTGGCGAGAAACGAACTGACTTCATTCAAGGCCGTCTGGCGTTCCTGGCGCCGGATAACCGGTTCCGGGACGCCGGCTGCCGCCTCCGGTGTTGACGGGGCCGCCGCACCCGGCGACGCCTGGACGTTCAGGGACGGTTCATCAAACAGTTGCGCCAACTGCGTCGTCACCGGCGCAAGCTTTCCGGACTCGGCTTCCGTGTGCTCGTATTGCGACGTCGTCTTGGAGGCCAGGGTGATCGTCCCGGCGACGCGGCCCCTGACGAAAAAGGGGACTACGAGCGTACACCGGAACCGGTCGCGGTACAATTGTTTGTAATCCTGGAAGCGTCCTTGCGTGGAGGCCAGGTTCTGATCGATCCGCGGCTTGCGATGCCGCACCGTCCACCCTGCCGCCGATTCGTTCAGTGACAAGCGGTGCCCCGGCAGCAGTTCTTTCTTATGTCCGGCCAGACAACCCAGCACTTCCAGGGATGCGGCCAACGGATCATACAAGGTGACCCATCCCCGGTCGAACGGGACCAGGGACTGTGCTTCGGTCAAACACTCGGCAACGCGCTTCTGCACTTGGGGCGACGTATACGTCCGCATCGTTGCGTCGCCGCTCGCCGCCGATTCGTCGGTTGAAGGCTCCTCCAGGATCCAGGGACGCGCCAGGAGCACGGAATGATCGAACAGTTTGGCTTCCCGCAATTGCTCGGTGATCCGTTGCCCGGTCGCGTCGATGGTGGTTTTCTCCCGCTTTGTAAACGGGCGCCGTTCCTGTTTGCCCACGATCAGCGCTCCATACGTCACGTTCTCCTCACGGAGGAACTTCGCCAACAGGTTTTTCGAACCGGGCGTCACCATGCGCAGTTCGATCGCCCCGTTCGCCTCTTCCTTCCCGTCCCCCCTGAACAGGCCTTGGGACTGACCGTTTCCACCGGACAGGGTCCGGACGACGGCGCGAATTTCACGGGCCGAAAACCCTTTGGATACCTGCGACACCAACGGCCCCTTGGGTTGATTCATGATGGCTACCGTCGCATCCATGCCCAGGTCATTGACCGTCGTCGTCAAAATACGCTGAAGCGTCGTCTGCTTCGAAGGCCGGACCGGCTCCGGCGTTTTCTTTCTAGTCATGGTCGGAACCGTTGGATGGGATGAGGCGCATTCAATTGATATGCCGAATCTTTCGTGACCGGGACGGAGACATGACCACTTGTACGTGACCGCGATCGGCCACCACCATGTTCGCGACGACGCTGACGAGGCTGATCAACACGGCTCCTCCGACCGCGGACCAGAATCCGTCCACGTGAAACCCGTTGACCAGGACGGAGACCACGTTCAACAGGAAGGCATTGATCACGATCATGAACAAGCCGAGCGTCACGACGATGAAGGGCGCCGAGAGCACGTACAGGAGCGGCCGGACCACGGCATTCAGGACGGCCAGGACCAGCACGCCGACCACGCCCGCGGCGAACGAATCGATGGCCACGCCCGGAATAACCTGCGTCGCGACCAGCACGGCGATTCCCGTGACGATACAACGAAGAGCAAAACCTCTCATGCGATCCAGCCTTATCCTTTTGGCGCAGGTACCGTCAAATCCAGGGACTGCTGCCGCCGGGTTATTGTATCACTCGGATCATAGTCGGCCACAAACGTTTTCTTCACGCCTTGAGCCGAGACTTCGACCGTCGCGCCGGCGTTTTCATTGTGCATGTGCAGGAAGATTTCATAATACCCGGCGTCGTTGGTCTTACCGGAAGCTCCATGCCCGTGCTCGACCTGGGGCGCGGCACGCACCTCAATCCCGGGCAACGTCCGGCCCGAGGCGTCCCGAACGTACCCGAAAACCGTAAACCCATGCTCCACGTTGGCTTTCACGAACACGGGTTTCGGGGTCTTGGCCTCGGGGTCCTTTAACGTGGACAAATACGTGGCGAGCGCCGTCACTTCTTCCTCCGTCATCAAATCCTTGTATTTGTCCGGCATCCGGCCTTTTTTATGCTCTTTCTCGAACCCCTCCGCGTACAGGTACGTCGGGTCGAAAATTTTTCGCTTGATATCGTTGACCGTCAAAAAACTGCCGATGTTGTCCAGGATCGGTCCCCGTTTCTTGACGCTCCCTTTGCCCCCGATCTTGTGGCAGTTATAACACTCGTACAAATCATAGACCTCGGCTCCGCGTTCCACCACCGTGAGGGCGCCCTGCTCCGGCGGAGCCTCCGTCACCGCGGCGGCCGGGGCGAAGCGGCCCAGTCGCGTCATCACCGTTTGCGAATCGTCCTGGAGCCCCCGGACCTGTTCGAGCAACGTATCCACCTGGCTTTGTTCGGCCACGGCCATGGCCCGTTTGCGTTTGAGAATCTTTTCGATCTTGCCCTTTTCGACTTCCGGATCATATTGGGGCAACGATGACGCTCCCCCGATATACATCGCGGACAGCACGAGATAGAAACCCACCAGGGCCGCCGCGGCTGTCCACCCCGACAACCTCTTCATCGGCGGAGCATCCAACAGGAGAAACACGAACAAACCCAAGGCCACGTATGCCACAAACATCGCCTGGAACACGTGCGGGAAGCCCAAGGCACCGCTCCCGAACCACGCCGCAAGCGCCAGCACCACGGCCACTGCAATTTTCTTTAGACTTGCCGGCATTGGGCACTCATCCCGGACGGAGGAGAACAGGGGTGCTTCATGGACCGTTCAGGGGAATAGGTAAATCGTGAAAGGACGTCTGCATTTATCTTACCCGCGCCGCCGGTTTCACACAAGCGTTGATTTGATGAGATGGCGCCGCTACAAAGACAAAACAAAATACCCCTGGATCCTCGATTAACAATGTCGAGGATTGTATGTGTTCAGTAATTCGTTGACAGTTTCAGTCGATGGGTTGAGAGGGCGTCATCCGTCAGAACACACCCAAGTTGTCATCCTGAGCTTATCCTGAGCGAAGCGAAGGACCTGCGAAGGATCTCGTCGTTCATGTCTTCGCTTTTTCAGTGACAGATTCCTCGCTTCGCTCGGAATGACAATGGGGATGGGGATGAGGACGGGGATGAGGATGACAACTTTCGGTTTGTCAACGCCCGAATCATACGTCACCATCATGCTGGAGTTTCCCAGTCCGTTGACAAATCTTTCCATCCAGGATTGCCTGCATCAATGAGTTGAAGTTTTTTGGC
>JAJDZI010000100.1 GCA_022824735.1 Nitrospirales bacterium | reverse complement strand
TGCCGGGGACAGCCGTGCGTATCTCATCAGGGACCAAGAGATTTCCACATTAACCACGGACCACACCGAGCTGGAGGAACGCATAGGGCAAGGCCTACTACCGAAATCAACGCCGGCCAGTCATCCACTCGGGCATAAACTGACTAGAGGAGTTGGAGTCAATTCAACAATTGAAACAGATATTTCAGAAGTAAAACTTAAAGTTGGAGATGAATTTCTTCTGTTCAGTGACGGCCTGAACAAAATGTTGAATGACGAGCAGATTCTAAACACCCTCATTACGATGCGTGCAGAAACAACGGAACGCAAATGCCGGACACTCATCGATCAAGCCAACGATCGCGGCGGAGTGGACAATACCACCGTAATCCTGATTGCACGATCGCGCTAACCAGTCTTCTCCTGTCATCTTGTATGTGTTCAGTCATTCGTTGACACATTCGCTGCCTTATTCTGTCATCCTCGACGCTCCCCCTCTGTCATCCTTGCGTACGCGAGGATCCAGGGTTGTTTCTTCACCGACTGAGGAAAAAGCAAAGACTCTGGATTCCCGATTAAAGATGTCGGGAATGACAGAAAAGAAGGCTGTCATCCTTGTCTTCTCCTTCTGTCATCCTTGACCATATAAGCTGGATCCCCGATCGGAGTCGGGGATGACAGCAAGGGGAGGGGCCGGGATGACGGGAGAGAGGGTCGCAGATGACAGGGCGGGACCGACGACGACAGGAGAGGTAGGGGGGATGCTGGCCTTCGTTGACGAAACACGACCATCAGTGCTGCCCGCCCATGGGCTGGCATGTGATCCAAGTGGCGCAACTCCATTCGTAGAATTGCACGATCAGCCACAAGATCAAGGGAATGGTCACGGCCACAAGCATGGCAAAAAACAGAACGCGAAGAGGCACCGGAAGTTTTCTGATCAGCGAGGCAACCATCGCCCTACGTTAATCCTCGTTGTTGCAGGTAATCGCGGTCGATGACCGGAGCCGCTTTTTCCGGCAACTTGCCGCTATGTTGAAGCAGCCGCTCGACGTATTTGCCGATCAGGTCCGACTCCAGGTTGACGACGTCCCCGGGCTGTTTGATACCCAAGGTCGTGACCTTGGCCGTGTGTGGAATAATCGCCACGGACACTCCGTTCTCCGACACGCCGTTCATGGTCAGACTGACGCCATCGACGGTAATCGACCCCTTGGGAATACAATACCGCAAAATGAACTCCGGCACTTCCAGCGTCAGCAGCAACGTGTTGCCCGCTTGCGTTCGCTCCCGGAGAATACCGGTCCCGTCCACGTGTCCCGTCACAAGATGTCCGCCCAGACGGTCATTCAGTTTCAATGCCCGTTCGAGATTCACCGCCGCACCCGCGGCGAGCGCACCCAACGTGGTCACGTCCAGGGTCTCGACGGAGACGTCCACGGAAAAGTCCGTTTCACCAACCTCGGCAGCCGTCAGGCAGGCTCCCGAAACGCTCACGCTTTCACCAAGCTGAAGATCCTTCAGAACGGTCCCCGCCAAAATCGACAACCGCGCACCGGCAAGCCCGGGCACGAGAGACTTGACCACCCCCATTTCTTCGACGATCCCGCTGAACACGTTACTTGTCCTTGTCGTTGCTCAGAAACACCATGCGAAACACGAGGAGAAACACCACGATCAAGACGACGACTCCCGCCGCGGCCAACACGCCAATCACGACGTCGCCCGTTGTCATCGCTTCTTCCATGCCCGGTTATCCTTTCCGTCAAGTCCCGGCGATCCCGTTAGCGACACCCCGACAGCCGGCGTGTCGCTATCCAGAACCCTGCTGCCGTCAACAATTGCAGGCATCCGATAATGATGAAAGCCCCAGTATAACTGATTGCGGCGACAAGCACACCTGCCACGATCGGTCCGCCCGCATGCCCGATATCCATAATGGTCCCGCGCAGCCCCATACCGGCTCCGACGTTTTCGGCTTTTCCCAGGTCCGCAATCATCGCAGCCGATGACGACGTAATGATCGCTTCACCAAACCCGAACCCCGCCGCGCACAGGGCCAACCAAGCCAATTGAGTCATTTGCGGAACGGCCATGATGAAAAGACCGCAGATCAACAAACCCAGCGTAATCAACGGTCGCCTTCCAACGCGGTCCGAGACGCGACCCATCACCGGCTTGGAGAGAAACGACGTCAACCCTTGTATGCCGAACAGCACCCCACTCTCGGCCAAGCTCAGCCCGATGGACAACGCATATAACGGCAAAAACGCCATCAGGGTCCCGTTGGCCATCATCTTCGAGGCCTCTGTGACACTTGCGGCAACCATGCCGAGATGTCTCAACACGGTCCGCAAACCATGGAGGACGTTCGAGAAAAGCACTTTCGCTTCCAGCTTTACGTGACGCGACGGAGCCGGATAACGCCACCAGAGCACCAGATACAGGGTGAGCCCGATCAGTCCGAACCCGCCGCCGGTCAAAAACGTTTCCGTATAGCCGGCCGTATCGATGATCCACCCACCCAGCATCGGCCCCACCAATGCGCCGCCTTGCGCGGCAGAGGTATACCAACCCAATGCCGCCCCTCTGGTCGCGGGATACAATTCCGCCACCATGGCCAGGGCCAACGGTGTAAAGACGGCCGTGGCCAATCCATGGACCAACCGCAGTACCGTCAAAATTTCCAGGTTCGAGACCAACGGATAGACGAAAGGCGGCAACGCGAATGCCAGGATCCCCACCATCATCAAGCGTGAGCGGTTCACCAAGTCGGACAACGTTCCCACGGGCAGCTTGAGCAGGATACCCGTCATGGTCGAAGCGGCGACGATGAACCCCACCATGACCGGTCCGGCGCCCAACGATTCGGCAAAGGGAGCCAACGCCGGCATACGGACCAGGTTGTAACTGACAAAGGAACAAAACCCTACGCCGCACAGCAGCACGAATATCGGGGTCACAATCATTCGCGTACGTCTTCACTCATGCATTGACAATGGATACGAAAAAATCGTTGCCGGCACACAGCCTTGCGTTGTATCCACGCCATGGATAATTTGCAAGGATAATGGGCTTGCTTGCCGGACTCCTTTGTGCTCCCGGTCAGTTCCTGTTACACTGTCCCCCGTTCATGCCACCTGCCATACATCCAGTCGATCTGCTTCAAGTCCTTCGACACCAACGTCTGACCCCGGCCATCGTCTTTTTGACGTCCCGGCGCGCCTGCGATGAAGCCATTGCGTCTTTCGAGCACCGCCGGAACCCCATTCCTCCCACGCGATCGGCGGCCATCACGGACGTACTGGATCACATGATGACCGCATATCCCAGTATCGCCGGCCATCCCCTCATCCCCACGGTTCAACAATATGGAGTCGCAGCCCATCACGCCGGACACTTGCCGTCCTGGAAAATCGCCGTTGAAGAACTCATGCGTCAGGGATGTCTGGATGCGGTTTTTGCCACCACGACCCTGGCCGCCGGGGTGGATTTTCCCGCCCGTACCGTCGTGATGACTCAATCGAGCGTCCGCAAGGACCGCAATGTCATGGAACTGACCGTCAATGAAATCCAGCAACTCGCCGGCCGCGGCGGAAGACGCGGAAAGGACTACGTCGGGTTCGTCGTGGTCACGCCGTCACCGTACATCGACCTCGGCCCCATCGCGAATGGACTCACGAACCACCCGGAGCCGATCGACAGTCAATTTGTCGTTTCCTATCCCATGGTCCTGAACCTCCTGAAAGCTCATGCCATCGACCACATCCAACCCATCCTGGAAAAGAGTTTTGCACAATTTCAGCTCAACGAACGGGCCGATACATATGAAACCAAGCTGGATGACGTGGACATGCAACTGGAGACCTATGGCCGGCGCGAATGCGCCGATTGGATTGCGCAGTGGCAATCGTTCAGCCTGGCCAGGAAACGCCGCTCGCACCATCGCCGGAACACGCAGCACGACCCGCCGGAAATCTCAGCGCAATTAGCGTTCCTGACGCCGGGTCGCGCCATCGAACTTTCCAGGAACCAGGCCATTATCCTGCGGCAATATCGAAGCCGTGGACAAGGGGCTCCCATGTTGACCGTGGTACGAAGCGGCGGGCACGTCATCGAATATCCCGCAAGCGCGGTGACCGCGGTGATCGACGAAGTCATCGAGGTCACGGAGGCTCGCCGGTTTCCCTGGTGTACGCCCCAGAGCCTGGATCACGCCATCGAAACCTTGGAACGGTTTCCCGCTCGTTTACGACGTCTTCCGATTCGCGTCGATCAGGACGGCGCCGATAACCCGATCCTGACGGAAACGCTCAGGGACGAATTTCCCTGTCCAACCTGCCCGTCCCGTCCGGCGTGCCAAAAGGACCATCCGCAGGCGCTCAAGCTGCGACAGGAAGAACATCGACTGACGAAAACCATTCACGCCATGCGCACCGAACTCTGGCATCGCTTCCAGCAACACGTGGAAGTGTTGCAAAAATTCGGCTACCTGACGCCCGCGTGTCAACTGACGGCCGAGGGCGACTGGGCACGCCTGATTCGCATCAACCATTCGTTACTCATCACGGAATTGATCAGGATGGGAGCGTTTGAAGGAATCACGGCATCGTTACTGGCCGGCGTGTTGGCGAGCATCGCGCATGACGACGACCGGCCGGCATCCTTCCCCGGACGCCATCCGGCATTGACCTCGACCCTCGGACAAGTGCGAAAGGTCGCCCATTCGTTATCCGCATATGAAGAGCCGCCCCTCTTGAGGTGGGACGTCGCAGCGATAGCCGACCGGTGGATCGCCGAGTCCACCCTGCCCTGGAACGAACTGATTCGCTCAACCACCATGGCGGAAGGGGACGTCTATCGACTCCTGGCCAGAACGCTGGAATATCTCTCGCAAGTCCATGGACTCAAAGCGACCCATCCCGGCCTGGCCGGCATCGCCAGGGACGCCATGGACCTCATGCGCCGCGACGTCCTGCAGGAATTACCATGACCAACGACGCATTGGCACAACACCTGAGCGGCCTTTCCGTCAGGCTGCTTCACCGCTTGGCGAAGAACCGGTTGGTCCGGCACTTCCGCATGGGGAAAACCCGGCTGATTCAATCACTCCTGAACCTCCCACCCGAGCAACGGGCGGAAATCGAAACAACACTCACGTCCTTGCTGTCGGAACCTCCACGCCCTTCCAAGCCGGACAAACAGGGCAAGTCGAAACCTCAGCCCGATGCGCCGCGCCACCCCGCCCCGACATCCCGGCAGCACCAGGTCCCGACCGAACCGGCCATCAACACACAGGCACTGCTTGAAGGAATCGGCGTGCCTCAGCCACAGCCTTTCAAGCCTGACGACTGGCAACAGGACGCGATTGACCGCCTGGCAACGAATGACGTGATCTTGAGCGTGCCCACGGGCAGCGGCAAGACCTACGTGGCGATCGAGGCCATGCGACGGGCCATTGAAGCCGAACGAACGGTGATTTACACGTCCCCCTTGAAGGCGCTCTCAAACACCAAACTGACGGAGTTTTCGCAGCTCTTCGGCGCGGATCAGGTCGGCATTCTCACGGGCGACCGTCGTGACAACCCACAGGCTCCCATCCTGATCATGACCACGGAAATCCTGCGGAATTTACTCTACGATGCCGCAAGTGGCGAGATCGACGTGCGGATGGATACCTTGGGCTTGATCATTCTGGATGAATCGCAATTTCTGGCCGACGCGGAACGGGGCGTGGTGTGGGAAGAAACGATTATTTTTGCTCCGGCGCAATCGCGGCTCCTGCTGTTGTCGGCCTCCATCGGAAACCCCGAGGAAGTCGCCGCCTGGATCAGTTCCATCCGTTCCACGTCCTGTCACCTGATCCATCATCGAAACCGCTCGGTCCCGCTTCGCGCCGCCTACCTCGATCCTTCGGGAAAACTCGCCCCGTTCTTTCGCACACGGGACATTGCGCATGGCAAAGGTTTCGTCCTCCATCCCGAAACCAAACGCCTGTTCGCAAACTACGAAGACCGAACCCTCGGCCCACGATACAAACGCTGATTGCAGAAAGATGCAATTTGTTCACTGAATGATGATTTTCTGCATCATTATGAATCCAAAATGAATCATTTATGGTCTATTTTGTGCACACATTGCACTTTTTCTTTCTGTCATCCTTGACAATATGAACTGGGGCCCCAATTACCAACAGCCTGTCCTTGACGTTAGTAATCGAGGATCGGGGATGACGGAAGGAGAGTCGGGGCTGACAGCAAGAAAGGAATGGGCGTGAAGGAATTCAGAGAAGACGGCGGGAGGGTTTTGGGTCCGGATCTTTCTCGGGACGGCAGACGTCGCATTGACACATTTGCCGAAGTTTGCTGAATGCATACAATCCGGTATCGTGCCCGTCGCTCCAAATCAGACGTAAGGCATAATGGCCCACGAGTTGGATATCCTTCAGCATAATGAACATCGGGACGTCATCGGATTTCAGCTTCAATTCGCCGGTCCATTCATCCGTGCAGGCCGCACAGGGGCAATGTAACCGCAGGTACCGAATCGGATAGACGCCCTGGTGTCCATCGCTCCACATGATACCCAACACGCCCTTTTCGAGCCACTTCATGTCTTGAGGCTGGATGGTCTCCGTATCCATGGTTCCTTAGCTTCCAGCCATCGCCAACAGATCCTTCTCCGGCAACCGTTTTCCGACCACGGATCTCGCATAGGTTTCGATGATGGTTTCCACTTCTCTCCGCACCTGACCCGTCGCTTTCAGGCACGTCGCCCGTGGAAAGGGTATCCGGCGCGCTTGACGGAGAAACGCCATGCTCCCCTGAGACATCGGCAAACAATAATCCCAACTCCCCCGGTCGCAGGACACACACAAACGCCCCCCGGCCGATGGCGAAAACCGGGAAGATCGCTCTTCCAAATCCCGGCCACAGGATGCACAACGATCGACCTGTGGTTGGAACCCGGAATGGCCCAGGATGTGAATCTGAAAAATCAGCGTCAACAATCCCGGATCGTCCGTCCGGACCAGTGATCGTAACCCTTCCAGTAACGTGTGGTAGATCGTGGAGTTGGAATCACGGTCCGCGGTCACGCCGTCGACCAGGGCCACCATACGAGAAGCCGCCCAGATCAGATCCAAACTCTCTCGCAACGGGCTGAAGGACTCGAGACTATCGACGTGGCTGATGGACCCCAGACTATCGTTTCGTTTATTGAAGAACGTGAGGTTGATGGATGAAAATGGTTCGAGCATGCCGCCGAACCGGCTTTTCATCCGCCGCGCGCCGCGCGCAATCCCCCGAACCTTGCCCATTTGAAGCGAATAAAACGTCAGGATGCGATCGGCTTCTCCCCAGCGCATGCTTTTCAGCACGATCGCTTGTGTGGTGACCAGGGCCATAGAAAAAAGGCGTGTTGAGAACGTGGTCCCCCTCACCCCAGCCCTCTCCCGCCAAGGGAAAGGGGGGGCTAGCCTCTGCCTAGGGGCATGGAGACAACGCGATTACCTTAGATATTCCAACATCATCGTTGCGAATCCGAGGTAGATACTGACTCCTGTGATGTCCATGGCCGTGGTGATGAACGGTCCTGCCGCCACGGCCGGATCAACGTGAAACTTTCGCAAGAGCAAGGGCGTCACCGTGGCCATACTCGAGGAAATCAGAAACGTAATCAGAATGGACCCGCCGACGACCATGCCGAGATACCCGTTTCCCTGCCACACCCATCCCGTCAGAAAGAGCAACACTCCGCAGATGACGCCGAGAAGCAGCCCGATTCGAAATTCCCGAAACACGACTTTCCAAATGTCACTGGGCTCGACGCGGCCGGTGGCCAGCCCCCGAATGATCAGGGTCGAAGATTGGATCCCTAGGTTGCCACCCATTGCCGCGATGACGGGAATGAACGCCACCACGGCCACGACCTCCTGAATCGTGAACCGGAACCACCACAGGATAAATCCCGATACCAGGCTTCCGGCCAGGTTGGTAAACAACCAGGGAAACCGCAGGCCCGCGGCCACGAGGCTGGGGGTGCTCATTTGCGCGTCCTCCTCGGTCGCCCCGGCCATCTTCAACATGTCCTTGGTGTCTTCATCCCGAATCACGTCCACCACGTCGTCTACCGTAATGATCCCCACGAGCCGATGGTCGGCATCAATAACCGGAATCGCCAACAGGTTGTAATTCGCCACCTGACTGGCGACTTCCTTTTGCGCGGTATCGACGTTCACGCTGATGACGTCCCGGAAAAGCATACTTTTCAAGGGAGCCGTTGGAGCGACGACCAGCAATTCGCGCAAGGAAACGACGCCCGTCAGCCGCCGTTCCCGGTCGGTCGCGTACACGTAAAACACGGTCTCGGCCTTGGTGGCCTGTTGAAGACGCTGGATGGCCTCACGGGCCGTGGTTTCTTCGGGCAACGAGAAGAACTCCGTCGTCATGATACTGCCGGCCGTGCCCTTGGGATACGCCATCAGGTTGGCGACTTCCTGGGATTCTTCAACTTTCATCAGCGGCAAGATTTTTTGCGCCACCTCATCAGGCAGTACGCCTAAAATATCTGCGGCGTCATCGGCCGGAACGGTTCGCAACATCCACGCAATATCCGCGACGTTTCGGTCTTCAAGCAATTCAAGGATGATCTCGTCGCTCAACTCGCTCACGACCTTGCCCTGCTCAGCCACGCCTTCGACCAATTCAAAAACCGTCCGTCGTTCTTGAGGGGCATCCAAATTCATAATCACCCTGGCGACGTCCGCGGGATGCAACCGGGTAATCAGGTTGGTCAGGTTTGAAATAGCGCCGCGCTTCAACAGGCGGCGCGTCGAGAGCCTCACCACGTCAAATTTGCTTTGACTATTGGCGGACTCCGGCGCCGCCTGATCCTTGGCGGCCGGAGGGGTGCTGGGAGTCATTGTTTTGGCCGGGTCCGTCATGGCTTCGTCGCGTATCCTAAGTCTATCAACCAACGGGCATCGTCACGCCACGCGCTTTTGACTTTCACGTGGAGTTTCAAAAAAACCTTGCCGGTCAACGCCTTGGCCAACTCCAACCGGGCGGCGGTCCCGATCGCCTTCAACCGTTCTCCGGATTTTCCGATCACAATGGCCTTCTGGCCGGGTTTCTCGACAACAATGGTGGCCGCGATCATGGTCATGCGCCCTTCTTCCAGAAACTCGTCCACCATCACGGCCACGGCATAGGGCAGTTCCGCCTTGGTCGCGTCAATCACCTTTTCCCGGATGGTCTCCGCCGCCAACTGACGCCATGACTGGTCCGTGACAAAATCTTCTTCAAAGCCGTCCTCCTGTTCAACGACCCGGTCAAACACCAACGACGCCAACAGGTCAACGTTCAGACCGGTCCTGGCCGATAAGGGAACGATTTCCGTCCACTCTCCCAACTGGCGATAGGCCTCGATCACCGGCAACACGTGACGCTTACGAATCACGTCAATTTTATTCACCAACAAAAAAACCGGTAACGCCGACGATTGGCCATGTCTCGAGAATATTTGCTCTATCACAAATCGATCGACGGGACCAGGCAGATTTCGCCCATCCACCATGACCGCCAGCACGTCGGCATCATGCATGGCATCGAGCGCCGTTCGCACCATGAGTTTATTCAGTCGATGCCAGGGCCGATGCAGCCCCGGCGTATCCAACAACGCTAATTGACCTTGCGGAAAATGCGCCACGCCTAAAATCCGCGAACGCGTCGTCTGGGGTTTGTCGGACACGATGGCAATTTTCTGATTCACCAACGTGTTCACGAGCGTGGACTTCCCCACGTTGGAACACCCCAGAATAGCCATCGTACCGAATTTCATGCCGCAACCAAAACGGAAGGCAGATGCAGAGGAGGAAATTCGTCTACGGCGATTCGACGAATTGATAGACCATGTCTCCTTCCTTCACGTACCCCAACCGCTCCCGCGCCAACGTTTCCAAGGTAAAAGGATCGGATTCCAGACGATGAATTTCCTCTCGAAGCGCGGCGTTCGCGTGCTCCAGCGAGACAATTTCCTCCTGCGTACTCTCAAGCTCCTGGGTCATCATCCAATACTGCGGCAACCCCGTTCCCTGCAATGCCCACACCACGCACAGCACGACCCCGATACCGAGACTCAAAGGATAGCCACGCGATCGCAGCACGGACCAGCGACCCGGCTTCTGCAGTTGTCGGTTCTGGCGGACCACGTTATGCCTTTCGGATGCGGAGCACCTTTCTTCCTTTATAGACCGCGGCTTTCCCCAACTCTTCTTCGATCCGGAGGAGTTGATTGTACTTGGCCAAACGATCCGTTCGAGACAATGAACCCGTCTTGATTTGTCCGGCGTTGACCGCCACGGCCAAATCGGCGATGGTCGTATCTTCCGTTTCGCCTGAACGATGAGAAATCACGACGCCAAACCCCGCCCGTTTCGCCAATGCCACCGTCTCCAAGGTTTCAGTCAACGTGCCGATCTGATTGACTTTTATCAGAATAGCAGTTCCGACGCCTTCTTGAATACCCCTTGACAAATACTCGACGTTGGTGACGAACAAGTCGTCTCCGACCAACTGAATCCGTGAGCCAAGCCGGTCGGTCAGAAGTTTCCAGCCCTTCCAATCGTCTTCATGGAGCCCATCTTCAATAGAGACGATGGGGTACCGGTCGACCAACCCTTCGTAAAAGTCAATCATGCGGGCGGCATTTCGTGCCCCGCGCCGTTCCGCGCGCAACACGTACCCTTTCTTGCCGTGGAATTCACTGGCCGCGGCATCAATCGCCAACGCAATATCCGAGCCAAGCCGATACCCGGCCTTGCGAACGGCTTGACTGATCACGGCCAGCGCCTCTTCATTCGACTGCAAGGCCGGCGCAAAACCGCCCTCGTCGCCCACGGCCGTACTCAATCCCCTGGCCTTCAAGATGCTTCGTAACTGGTGAAACACTTCCATACCCATCCGCAACCCTTCACGGAAACGCGTCGCGCCGACGGGCATAATCATGAATTCCTGCAAATCCAAGCCGTTGTTCGCGTGAACGCCGCCATTGATAATATTCATCATGGGAACCGGTAATTCACGGGCCTCGGCTCCGCCGATGTACCGGTAGAATGGTTGCCGCGTTTCCGCCGACGCGGCGCGAGCCACGGCCAGCGAAATCCCCAACACGGCATTCGCTCCCAGCCGGGATTTTCCCGGCGTGCCGTCCAACGCGAGCATCGCGGCGTCGATCAATGGTTGATCCAGGGCGTTCATCCCCCGAAGCTTGGGCGCCAAGGTCCTCGTGACGTTGCGAATGGCCTTTGTGACCCCCTTCCCCATCCACCGTCGAGGATCGTGGTCGCGCAGTTCAAGGGCTTCTCGCGTCCCGGTCGACGCCCCGGACGGCACAGCGGCCCGCCCCCACGCGCCACTGGTCAACAGCACGTCCACTTCCACCGTGGGCGTCCCGCGAGAATCGAGTATGGCTCTCCCCTTAATGTCCTTGATTTTGCTCATTCTTACGACGAAAGGCGCGTTTTGAACAACGCGTTGACTTTTTGGGGATTGGCTTTGCCCCCGGAACGTTTCATGGCCTGGCCGACCAGGAACCCGATCACCGTTTCCTTGCCTCCTCGATATTGGGCCACTTGAGCGGGATGCTGCTCGATGACCTCATCAATCAGGGACAGCAATTCCCCTTCATCAGACAGTTGCCGAAGCCCCTTTTCTTCGACAAGTTGCGCCGCCGATTTGTCGCCGGCGTACAGTTCGGGAAAAATCTCCTTGGCGACTTTCAGGCTGATGGTGTCATCGCGCACCAATTGCAACAACCCCACCAACCGTTCCGGGGACACGGGGGAAGATTCCACGGTCGTCCCGGCTTGATGCAGCTCACGCAGAAACTCGCTCATGAGAAAATTGCTGATGAGTTTGGGCTCTGCAAACAACGTGACGCACGCCTCAAAATAGTCGGCCAAGGCCCGGGAACTCGTGAGGACCCCGGCATCATAATCCGGCAACCCGTAGTCCCGGAGAAATCGCCGGTGACGATCCTTGGGTAATTCCTGAATCGTGGCTCGCAGTTCCTCGATCCACTCCTCCGAAATGACAAGCGGGACGAGATCGGGATCGGGGAAATACCGGTAATCATGCGCTTCTTCCTTACTTCGCATGACCGCGGTTTGGCCACGATCAATATCCCACAACCGGGTTTCCTGGACAATCGTTCCTCCCTCGCCGAGCACTTTGGTCTGCCGCTTGATTTCATATTCGATGGCGTCTTTGACGAACTTGAACGAGTTGATATTTTTGAGTTCCACCTTGGTCCCCAATTCATCGGACCCCGCGGGCCTCAATGACAAGTTGGGTTCACAACGCAGGCTGCCCTGTTCCATGTTGCCGTCACAGACGTCGATATACATCAACACGTCCCGCAGGGACTTCAAGTACGAGACGACTTCGTCCGCCGAGCGCATGTCGGGCTCGGTCACAATTTCGATCAACGGCGTTCCCGCTCGATTCAGATCGACAAGGCTGCCGGCATCCGCGTGAATGTTTTTCCCCGCGTCCTCTTCCAGGTGCGCTCGACGGATTCTGACCTTTTTGGACGTCCCGTTGACCTGCAACTCCAACCAGCCATGCTCGCAAATGGGCCGGTCATACTGGGAGATCTGGTACCCCTTCGGCAGGTCCGGGTAAAAATAATTCTTCCGGGCAAATTGGTTCGTCGTCCCAACGGTACAATGCAACGCCAATCCCGTCCGAACCGCCATTTCCACGGCACGTTTATTCACGACCGGCAACGCACCGGGCAATCCCAGACACACGGGGCACGTTTGGGTGTTGGCCGGCAACCCGAACTCCGTCGCGCAGCCGCAGAACATCTTCGACTGCGTTCGGAGTTGGGCGTGAACCTCCAGCCCAATGACAGTCTCGAACGTCACCGTGACGGATCGGATTCTTCTGAAGAGGAGTTCCGCAGATGCTGCACCGACTCCCGGCCGGCGTCCACGGCGTCCTTGACGACCGTCTCGGCCTCATTCAACAACTCGCGCCCCTTGAACATTACGTCACCCCAGGTTTCCGTGGCTTTTTCCGAAAAATCCCGAACGTCGTCGCCCACGCGACGCGCAAGACGACGGACGGTCTCCCGCGATTCACTGCCGGTTTGTGGAGCCAATAACAACCCAGCCACGGCGCCACACGCCACCCCGCCTACAAACGCCACCATCACCGTACCGATTGACGCCATGCCGCTCAAAAACGCCAGCGCCACGTTGCCGGATGAATCATGATTGTTTCCCATTTACCCTCCCTCCTTTTTTTGCGCACGATTTTTTAACGTGAGGGCCACGGCTTTCAGACCTACGGCCGCCTCAACCACACTTTTGATGAACGTCAAACCTTTTCCACGAAACAATCCATGCACATGATTGACCGTCTCACCCACCTGACCAAGGGCATTCACCAGGACCGATGCCCGGTCCACGCCCTCCCGGGCTTGCGTGGACATAACCCGGACGTTCTCATTCGTCTGCCTCAGATCCTTCAGGATCTCCGGCAGGTCGGCACTCACCTGCGACAGCAATCGCTCGGCTTGCAGGGCGGCCTTTCGCAATTGAAGCACAGTTGGAATGACCACCCCCACAAGCACCACAAAAACCAAGGCAATGATTACGGCAGCGATCTCAAGCATAACACCCTCCTCAATCAGAGGTTCTCTTATCGAATACGTGGTCGTTTTTTGCGCCAGTCCGTTGCCAATTCATAGGCCCGTGCCGCCCGAAGCACGACGTCTTCTTCAAAGGGACGACCCAAAATTTGCATACCGATCGGCAACCCTTTCCGGCTGAACCCACAGGGCAAGGCAATCGCCGGAATCCCGGCCAAACTCGCGGAGATGGTATACAGATCCGACAAATACATTTGCAAAGGATCCTCGATTTTTTCACCGAGTTGAAACGCCGGGGTCGGCATCACGGGGGTCACGAGCAAGTCCACGTCCTGAAAGACCCGGTCGAAATCCTCTCGAATCAGGGTCCGCACCGCTTGGGCCTTGGCATAATACGCATCATAATACCCACTGCTCAACGCATAGGTGCCCAACATGATCCGGCGTTTCACTTCCGGGCCAAAACCTTCCTGTCTCGTGGCCCGGTACATCTCCGAAAGATTGGGGCTTTCCTTGGCCCGGAATCCATATTTGACGCCGTCATAACGAGCCAGGTTGGAACTCGCCTCCGCCGTCGCCACAATATAGTAGGTTGCCACCGCCGCTCCTGTATGCGGGAGCGAGACCTCTTCCATCGTGCCGCCCAAATCCTCCAGCACGGCGAGCGCTTCGCCCACGGCGTCGTACACTTCTTCGTCCAGGCCTTCCGCAAAAAACTCCAGGGGAACGCCGATTTTTAGTTTTTTGACGTCCTTCTTTTTGAACACTCGCGTAAAATCAGGGACGTCTTTGTCTGCGGAAGTCGAATCCCGGGCATCGTGGCCGGCGAGTACGTTCAGCATCAACGCGGCATCCATGACGTCCTTGGTAATGGGCCCGATTTGATCCAAAGAAGAGGCAAACGCAATGAGTCCATACCGGGACACGCGCCCATACGTCGGCTTCAGCCCAACCACCCCGCAACACGCGGCCGGTTGGCGGATCGACCCGCCGGTATCCGTTCCCAGAGCGGCCACGCATTCATCCGCAGCCACGGCCACGGCCGAGCCACCACTCGAGCCGCCGGGCACGTGGGAGAGATTCCAAGGATTTCGACTCGCGCCAAACGCCGAATATTCCGTGGAAGACCCCATCCCGAATTCATCCAAATTGGTCTTGCCGATCAGGAAACACTGCTGCGACCGTAACGCGTCCACCGCGGTCGCGGAGTATGGCGGAACGAAGCCTCCCAGGATGCGCGACCCGCACGTCGTCGGCAGGCCTTCCGTGCAAATGTTATCCTTGACGGCAATCGGCATCGCCATCATGGGCTCGGTTTTTCTCCACGCGCCTAACGCGTGATCCAGCGCTTCGGCCTGAGATAACATGGTCTCCTTGTCGTTCAGCGTAATATAGGCTTTGACCTTCGACTCCACGACGCTGATCCGCAGGAAGTACGCACGGACGATCTCCACGGCGCTGACGTCCCCGCGCGTAAAGCGATCCTGAAGCTCTTTCAGGGTACATTTAACAAGTGACATGGCTCTAAAACTGGGGGACAGGTGCAGGAGGAAGCGACGACCGGCCGCGTTCGGTATCAGGAATAATTGGCGATTCGATTGTTGTCGTCGACTTGAATGATTCGCGGGCTATGATGCTTGGCTTCGTCATCATTGTAATATTCATAACAAAAAATGATGACACGATCTCCCGGCACGCCTTTTCTGGCCGTGGGACCGTTGAGCACAACGTCGCCTGATCCCCTCTTTCCATTAATCGCATAGGTCGTGAACCGCTCCCCATTGTTCAAATTCGAGACCATCACGAGTTCATAGGGTAAAATGCCGGCCGCGTCCAACAGGTCCTCATCGACCGTCAGACTGCCCTCATATTCCAAACAGGCATCCGTGACCACCGCCCGATGGATTTTCGCCCGTAACATGTGTCGGAACATGATATCCTCGACTTTCTGCGATTACCGATCACCGATAATTTGCGGCACCTGAAACATGCCGTCAACCGCTTCCGGCGCGTTACTCAACGCCTGATCTTGTGACAGCGACGGTTGAACCTCATCGTCACGCAACACGTTGGCCTCGCCCGCCACCACCGAGGCCGTCCCGGCCACCCCACCCGTCTCAGTCGCGTTCAGCTCTTCCATATAGGTCAAAATGTGACTCAGTTGAGTGCTCAACCGTTCCAGTTCCTCACGACTCAGTTGAAGCCGCGCAAGTTCCGCCACGTGCTCCACTTGACTGATTTCGATGCTCATGACAAAAAACCTACTCCCCTTGGATTCAAGTATTCCCGTTCCTTCGGGGAAGGGATTATACCATTAGGGATGACATACGACAAAGAGGCTGCCAGTCTATCACGACGGGTAGCTGGAAAGCTACGGCGGACCTGTGCCTTGAGACGGACTTTCCAGGAAAACGACGTTCCCTCAACGCAGGGATTGGCGCGACAACGAGGACGGCGACATCCATCCTTCATCGGCGAACGAGACGTACCGTCCGTCGCCAACGATGACGTGATCCAGCACCTGCACACCGAGAATGTCTCCGGCATCCTGCAAGCGTATGGTTAACGCCCGGTCTTCTTTACTGGGCTTGGGATCCCCACTCGGATGATTATGCAAGAAAATCACGGCTGCCGCCGACTCGCGCACGGCTTCATTGAACACTTCACGCGGATGCACCAAACTACTCGTCAAACTCCCTTCGGACACAGTCTTTTCCCGAATGACCGCGTGTTTGGCATCGAGAAGAATCACCTTGAAAACCTCACGGCGTAAATCCCGCAACAAAGGATAGTAATGTTCGAAGACCACTTGACTGCTGGTCATCACTGTCCCCTTTGTCAGCGGAGTCGCCAGTACACGCTTCCCCAGTTCGATAGCCGCCATAATCTGGGCTACCTTGGCCGGACCGATGCCCGGGACGACACAGAGTTCCCGAACACTCCGATTCGCCAACCCCTGCAACCCGCCCACGTGTTTCAGCAAGTCTCTGCCGACTCCGACGGCCGACGTCTTGCGTCTGCCCACGCGAAGCAGGACAGCCAGCAGTTGCGCCTCCGTCAGCGATTCCGGCCCTTCTGCCAACAGTCGCTCGCGAGGCCGTTCGCCTTTCGGCCAATGCGGGATGCCTTGTACGGGTTTCTCGTTCATCTCTCCCTGATCGCCTTTTGCTGAAAGACTTCGGCGGCGCCCGCCACAAGCATACACCATATTAAATCGAACAGTCACATACCATTGAAACGATGCCGTCTGAGATTGTCTTGCTGCTTGAAAAATCAGTATGCTACGTTCCCCTACTGAGGAAGATTTAGTGGAAATGTCTATGCGCATCGTCGCCGGCACACAAAAAGGACGTCGCCTCAAGGAGCCCGGTGGGCAGGGTCTTCGACCGACTTCGGCCCGTGTCCGCGAAGCCCTATTGTCGATCCTGGCCCATCACATCGAAGGCGCATGCGTCTTGGATCTCTATGCCGGCACCGGGGCATTGGGGCTCGAATCCTTGAGTCGCGGAGCCCGACAGGCCGTCTTTGTGGACAACGACGTCGCCTCATCACGAATCCTTTGCGAAAACATCGCCCTGTGCGGCTATGATAACCAATGCCTGGTCATCTCCCAGGACGTTGAGAGGTTTGTCGCGTCACCCCCATCGTTCGGTGAACCGACGGCGTTCGATCTGATCTTTGTGGATCCGCCGTACCACGACACCGACTTGGCCAGGTTGCTTGAACGATTGGGCGTGAGCGGAAAAATCGCTCCCCAAGGAACGCTGGTTCTTGAACATTTCTTCAAACGTGCAGTCCCCAACGGAACCGGAGATCTGGTACGGACTCGTCAGTCCCGGTACGGCGATACCATGCTCACTTTCTATCAACGCGCCGCGGAGGCGACATGCGCCTAGCCGTCTATCCGGGGACCTTCGATCCCATTACCCGTGGACACACGGATATTGTCAGCCGCAGTCTGAACGTCTTCGACCGGCTGGTCGTGGCTGTGGCTCCCAACCCGCGTAAAGGAGCGCTCCTCTCTCTCGAAGAACGAGTCGAATTGGCGAAAATCGCCACAAAGGGATTTCCCAACGTCGAGGTGGAATCATTCAACGGCCTGTTGGTGGAATACGTACGGCAGCGAGGCGCCCATGCCATTATTCGGGGATTACGCGCGGTCTCGGATTTTGAGCACGAGTTTCAAATGGCCTTGCTCAATCGTAAGCTCGATGAACAGATGGAAACGGTCTTCCTGATGCCAAGCGAAGAATATTCCTATTTGACGTCGAGCATCGTCAAAGAACTGGCTCTGTTCGGCGGCGCATTGGAGGCGTTTCTCATCCCCGAGGTGGCCAAACACCTTCGCGAAAAGTACGGACATCCATCACCATGAAACTGGCCGCCCGTACCACCCGTATCGTCCCGTCGGCAACCTTGAACATTTCGGCAACGGCTAAAGCCATGGCGGCCCAAGGCGTGGACGTGGTGAATTTGTCCGCCGGAGAACCGGCCATCGACACGCCGAACGTCGTGAAAGCGGCAGCCAAGGCAGCCATCGCGGACGGGTTTACCAAATACACGCCCGCCTCGGGCATCGACGAACTCAAGCAGGCCATCGTTGACAAATTTTCCCGGGACCAGGGCGTGCACTACGACACATCACAAATCCTGGTGTCCTGTGGGGCCAAGCATACCCTGTACAACGCTGCGCAAGCCCTGTTGGATCCCGGGGACGAAGTCATCATCCCCGCTCCCTATTGGGTCTCCTATCCCGATATTGTCAGGCTGGCCGATGGGCAACCCGTGATCCTGGAGACCAGGGAAAGCGATGGATACGCCCTCGATCCGAAACAATTGGAAGCCAAGGTCACTCCCCGCACCAAGGCGCTGATCCTGAACAGCCCATCCAACCCGACCGGGGCGCTGTATACCCGGGAGACCCTTGAAGCCGTAGCCGGCGTGGCCAAACGTCACGGCTTTCTCGTGATCTCCGATGAAATCTACGAAGAACTCGTCTATGGAGACCCCCCGTTCATGAGCATCGTATCCGTCGCGCCCGAAATCGCCGATCAGACGCTTGTGGTCAACGGCGTGTCCAAAGCGTTTTCCATGACGGGATGGCGAATCGGCTATGCGGGGGGACCGAAAGCGTTAATCGCCGCGATGTCGGTCATTCAAAGCCAAAGCACGTCGAACCCCACGTCGATTTCCCAAAAGGCCGCGGTAGCCGCCCTCCGGGACGGGGCTCCATTTTTCAAAGAGTTGCTGGCGGATCTCACACCCAAACGTCGCCTCATGGTTGACACGTTGAACGCGATGCCCGGCGTCACCTGTCCGACCCCGGCCGGCACCTTTTACGCCTTTCCCAATGTTTCGGGAATCCTGGGCAAACGCCATGCGAATGGAACCATCACGACCTCGGCGGACCTGGCCAACTACTTATTACACGAAGCGCACGTGGCCTGTGTGCCCGGCGATCCGTTCGGAAGCCCGCACCATCTGCGATTGACCTATACGCCCACGCCGGATGCCATCGAACGAGGACTCAAAAGAGTCGAAAAAGCTATTCTGGCCCTGACGTAGACGCCAAAGCACCTTGACTTTGCCGATACAAATATTATTGAACAAAGGAACCCGGAGAAGGTTTGTGACACGAGAGGATTCCAATGCCCCTTTACGAATATAAATGCGACGCCTGTGGCCATCAATTCGAAGTCCAGCAAAAATTTTCCGATCCGTTGATCGACACATGCGTACGGTGTGGCAAAGGGGTCCGAAAACTCATATCGGCTCCCGGCATTATGTTCAAGGGAAGCGGCTGGTACGTGACGGACTACTCAAACAAACTGAAGGACCCCAGCCAAGCGAAAGAATCCGGGAGCCCGGCCAAGGAAGCCAAGGAC
>JAJDZI010000060.1 GCA_022824735.1 Nitrospirales bacterium | reverse complement strand
TCAGGAGGCGGCTTTAGAAGACGAACTTCGATGTTCAGTTGACTTTGCTCGGCAAACTTGTGCATCCGTGCCAACGTATTTTCGATCATTTCGACGATTGCTGGGATTTCCACACGGGTATCTGTACAGAGAACAGTGACCGGTTTCTTTCGCTGCTCAGGCCGCACGGACAAAATCGCATCGAATAACAAAGCGGCCAACATCGTACTGTCTTTGCCGCCGCTGAAACCAAGCAACCAAGGACGTTGATCTTCCAAATACAGTGCGCGGAGATTGGTCTTAATGTCTTGGTAGACCGAGGTGCCCATGCAGGCAAGTATGGATTGATGAGAACCATTTTTCAAGAACAGCTTGTGTGTTAGTTGGTAATCGATGCATGGTTGGGCTATAGTAGGGAATACCCACAATAAATTCGCCAACTCTACACAAAGGGGGTGACTGGCTTCGACGGGGATTAGGAGGTCAACGGTGCGTGTCGAGCTCTCGGAGTCTCGTTAAACCTTCGGGAACCTTATAATTGCCAACGAAGAATTGGCTCTCGCAGCGTAATCACGACTGCGACGCCTCCCCATTCTTTGTCTGCGGGCATGGATGAGGCGCTACTTCAGCAGGCTGGTCCAATGTTGGTGCTCAGCAACGGCGGATGAGACTTTTCTGGGCTAGCGAACGTTCTAAGCCGGTCAGTGGGCGTGGGCGATTGCGAATCTTAAAACATTGACTACGCACGTAGGACCGTTGTGCTGAATATCTTCGGACAGGGGTTCGATCAAAAATGGTCGCCCCGGGGAGCAATCCTCGGGTGCATAACGGGGCTCATTCGGTGAACCCTACCGCCCATGCACAATGGGCCATGGCAACGCCGAGGGGTCGGAGGAGGCCAACTCGTCAGGCCCTGTAGAGACTCAGAGACCCGCTGGTCGAAAGATGAGCGGGCACTCGGAGCATCCGCAGATGCTAATACGCCCCGCGTCCCACGTGGATGAAGGCATAGTCCGGACCACGCTGAAAAGCATGGAGTATCCGTCCCCTCACCTCCACCATAAAGGCCTCTGGATTTTTTGATTCAGAGGCCTTTTTTATTGAAAGTGGATGGATGCACTTATTTGTCGGCGGCCTGAGTCGCGCGACGAAAAAGACAAAAAAGCAAAGACACTGGATCCTCGATTAAGAATGTCGAGGATGACAGAGAAAGAAGGAAGGCGGCGTCATGAGATGACGCGGCTACAAATGCCTCTATCTCCCCCTCACCCCAGCCCTCTCCTACATAGGGGAGAGGGAGAAATGCGATGACCGCTAACAAACCTGACTTGCGCAAAGGGATTCGTTATCAGCCGGATGAAACGCCGCCGGTGCCGCTGGCTTTCGGGCTTGGGCTGCAACTGGTGGTGCTCTGCGTCGCGGGGATTGTCCTGACTCCGGCGATTGTCATCCGGGCCGGCGGCGGGAGTGAAGCTTTCCTGTCATGGGCCGTGTTTGCCACGATCCTGGTCAGCGGCGTGACCACACTGATCCAAGCGGTCCGGGTCGGCCGGATCGGCGCGGGGTACGTCCTGCTGATGGGTACCTCCGGGGCTTTCATCGCGGTCTGCGTCACGGCGCTTGCCGAGGGCGGGCCGGCAATGCTGGCCACCCTGGTCGTTATTTCTTCGCTCTTCCAATTCATCTTTTCCACGTGGTTGTCGCTGTTCAGGCGTATTCTGACGCCGGCTGTGGCCGGTACAGTCATCATGCTGGTGGCGGTCACGGTGATGCCGATCATCTTTAATCTCCTGACGAAGGTGCCGGACGGGGTCCCTGCGCAGGCCGCACCGATCAGCGCCCTCGCCACAATGCTCGTTATCGTCGGTATCGCGCTGAAGGCGACCGGGACCTTGCGTCTCTGGGCGCCGGTCATCGGCGTGGCCGCCGGTTCGGTGGTGGCCGGGTTTTTCGGCCTGTACGACGTGGACCGCGTGGCCGCGGCGCCATGGATCGGATTCCCGGACGGCGGATGGCCGGGCTTTGATCTGAATTTCGGGCCAGTGTTCTGGGGACTTCTGCCGGCGTTTGTGTTCGTGACGCTGGTGGGCGCTATTGAAACCGTCGGCGATGCCGTCGCCATTCAGCGTGTAGCCTGGCGGCGTCCCCGGGCCGTGGACTTCCGGGCGGTGCAGGGTGCCGTGGCCGCGGACGGCTTGGGGAACCTGCTGTCAGGTCTGGCTGGAACGGTGCCGAATACGACCTATTCCACGAGCGTGTCCGTGGCCGAACTCACCGGCGTCGGCGCCCGTCGCGTGGGGGTGGCCGTGGGAGTCCTGTTCCTCGCGCTGGCGTTTTTCCCAAAGGGACTTGCCGTGATCCTGGCGATCCCGGGTCCTGTCGCCTCGGCCTATCTTACCGTGCTGCTGTCCATGCTGTTTGTCGTCGGCATGCAGGTGGTCTTCCAGGACGGAATTGACTATCGCAAGGGGTTGGTCTGCGGCATCTCGTTCTGGATCGGCGTCGGCTTCGAGAACGGCGTGATCTTCCCCGAGCACTTCGCGGAGTTCGCCGGCGGTCTGCTCCAGAACGGGATGACGGCGGGCGGGCTCACGGCCATCCTGATGACCTTGTTCGTGGAGTTGACGGGACACCGGCGCAGCCGGATCCGAGTGGTGTTCGACCTGTCGGCCCTGCCGCAAATCAGCGAGTTTCTGCGCGCGTTTGCCTCCCGCATGGGGTGGGATACGGCAATGGCCGACCGCCTTGACGCCGTGGGTGAGGAGGGGTTACTGACGCTCCTTCAGGATAAGAGCGAAGCCGAGCGCAGACAACGGCGCCTGCTGCTGATCGCGTACGAGGAAGACGGCGGAGCACACATCGAGTTCATTGCCGCGACCGGCGAAGACAACATTCAGGACCGGATTGCCCTGCTTGGCGCTCGGACCACAGGGGATTTCGTCGAGATCGAGCAGGAAGTGTCCCTCCGGCTGCTGCGGCACCTCGCATCCTCCGTCCGCCACCAGCAATACTATGACACGGACATCGTGACCGTCCGCGTGGACCGGCCCTCTGATTAAACACGCCGCCGCCTTTTCCTCCCATTCTTCCCGATCACGCTGCTCGTATCCCTAAAAGGATTTGTGATGGTTAACCCTTCGATCTGTTGACCATGCTTCAGGTCTTCGCTGTAGAGGGTATGACAACCCGCTTCGAGCGCGGCGGCGACGATGAGAGAATCGTAGAAACTGAAACGGTAGCGGGTTTGCAGGTCGAGACCACGTTGGTAAAACGTTCGGGTCGGATTGACCCGCCAAAGCGGAATCAACGTGTCGTCCAGTATCTGTCCGGCTCTCTCCGGCGTGGCATTGAGTTTCCTGGTTATGACGTTGATTGTCTCTTGAACAACCTGATAACTGATGCAACCAGTTTCGTTCACCAAGGCCTGCTGAACCAGACGCTCCGCTCTCTCGCGTTTACGGTCATTCGTTTCATCAAACAAGTAAACGAAAACATTGGTGTCGAGGAAGTGTTCAACGCTCATTCATTTCGTCCCGAGTGAACTTTCGCCCTCCGGTAAATAGCTGGCCTTGCAGTTCACGGATGGTTCGCATGGCCCGAGCCACCTGTTGTTCACGCCCAACGTAGTTCTTAAGCCACAACCGAAATTGCTCGTTCAAGGTCGTGTGCTCTTCCATGGCACGGCGACGAGCCGCTTCAATCAGGTTCTCGTCGGCGCTTAGAGTAATGTTTTTCATGCCCCCCTCCTCCTTCACATATACCTGAAGCAATGCACTGATCAAGTGTACACTATGTTCGTGCATATGTCAGCTATTTCAGTGAAAAACTTCGGACTGCGCGATCCTTGGCGCACGGATCTCAGAGATCAGAGCAGGTGCAACAAACACTTGGGGTAAGGGAACGATCAGGGCTTTATGGCTACGACTTTGCCGTCCTTCCAAATATAGATCGGTGTGTTATGCATACGCGCGGTTTTCCGGGCAACTTTTGCGGCCCGGCGCAAGGCACGGCCAACTCTACGCGACAACGCCTGAGTCTCTTTTGTGGCCTTCTCAGGTTTCATGGACTCTTCTCCAGGAGCCGAGGAGTTATACATATATGTCCGGCAGATTATCCGTCTTTGAGAATGAAAAAGAAAGGCTCAACTTCCTCACCCTCACCTTGATCCTCTCCCATCAAGGGAGAGGAAACTGGAAGAAGACAATCTTTGAAGCCGCCCCATTTGTGCCTTGCTACGTGGGAGTCTATAATTCTTGTTTTATGACACCCTCGCCTTGCTCCTCTCCCGTCAAGGGAGAGGAGATTGGGGAAGAGGAGACCGAATTGAGTGACGCAACCACAGGAGGACGTGTATGAGTTTGGCGGATAAGCAGTGTGTGCCGTGTCGCGGGGGGGTGCCGGCGCTGGAATCGGCGAAGGCACAGGAATTGTTGGGGCAATTGGAGCAGGGCTGGTCTTTGAATGGCGATGGGCATATCGAGCGCCTGTACGAATTCAAGGACTTTGCGGAGGCCTTGAACTTTGTGAACAAGGTCGGCGAGATCGCCGAGCAGGAGGGGCATCATCCCGACCTGTATTTGGCGTGGGGCCGGTGCAAAGTGGAAATCTGGACGCATAAGATTCGCGGACTCACGGAAAGTGATTTTTATCTGGCGGCCAAGGCCGACCGGGTTTTCGCGGGCCATGGCTGAATCCCTCATCACCATTGAGCCCTCCGCTCAAACCGGCACTGCGCTCGCGGAAGAACCCTGGAGCGACCCGAACGGCACGCCGCAGGTGGCCCTGGTCACCATGCCGTTCGGGTATTCCAAATTCCCGTCCATTCAACTCGGCACGTTGTCCCGGGTCCTGAAGAACCACGGCATCGGGTCCAGGAGTTATCACTTCAACCTGCTGTTTGCCCATCGCATCGGGCCCCAACTCTACGAAGTGCTGTGCGAAAAACGCGGCATGATCGGCGAGTGGTTGTTCTCGTCGATTCTCTTCCGGGACAACCCGAAGCACGCCCAATACCCCGACATCTTCAAACCTGTGTTCGAGAGCACGGCTCAGGAAGCCGGATGCTCCACGGGCTATCTGGAAGAGATTGCCCACACCATCGCGCCTCAGTTTCTGACCGAGGTACTGACCTCGTACAACTGGGCACAATTCAAGGTCGTGGGGTTCACGTCCACGTTCGACCAGAATGTGGCCAGCCTGACCATGGCGAAATTGATCAAGGAATTGTATCCCGACGTTCGGATTGTCTTCGGCGGGGCCAACTTCGACGGGGAGATGGGCCTGGAACATTTCCGGGCATTTCCGTGGATCGACTACGTGGTGGTCGGC
>JAJDZI010000018.1 GCA_022824735.1 Nitrospirales bacterium | reverse complement strand
GGATAGTCTCTCCGGAGTTGATCGAAGGTCTTGGGACGGAGTGGCTTGGGAGCGGCGAGTATGTCACGCATGCGTGCGTGGTCTGCGGGCAGGTCGTACAGGGTCGTGAGAATGTCATGGGCCAGGGTCTGGAAATCCGTGTCGGTGGCATCGAACTCAAGATGAGGCAAAGAGCCGGGTGCCGGCGCAGCCGGTGGATCAGGCGGAGCCCACACCGGCTCAATTCCCCTAAAGCGGCAGCAGGCGTGATACACCATCACGGTTCCATTGATTTTCCCATCTGAGGAATAGCCGGCAACATGGGGTGTGCCGAGCGTCACTCGGTCCAGCAGATCCCAGTTGATGGCCGGTTCTCCTTCCCAGACGTCCATGACCGCGCCTCCTATCGTTCCCTTGGTCAAGGTTTCACGCAGGGCCGTGTTCTCCACGACTTCACCGCGTGCGGTATTGATCAAAATGGCAGAGGGCGTCATGTGCGCCAGTTCGTCGGCTCCGATCAAATGAAACGTGGCGTCCGGTCCGTTATACGTCAACGGGACGTGCAAGGTCATAAAGTCGGCTCGCAGGATTTCAGCAAGCGGCAGGTATCGTTGTTCGCCGGTTGCTCGCGCCAATGGGGGATCATGCAGAATCGTCCGCAGGCCCAACGCAGGCGCTTTGGCAGCCACGAGGCTGCCGATCCGGCCGGCCCCGATGATCCCCAGGGTTTTTTCGCTGAGGCTCAACCTCTTGGCGTGAGCCGTCACCAACAGGGCCGTCAGTACGTATTCTGCGACGGCGTTCGCATTGCACCCGAGGGCTGCGGCAAACGCGATGTTGCGAGCGGCCAGATACTCGCGGTCGATATGCTCGACGCCGGTGGTCGCCGTTCCCACGAATTGTACGTTGGTATCGACCAACAGCGCGGCATCGACTTTGGTGACGGATCGGACGATCAGCGCGTCGGTGTGCCGAATTGCCTCGCGGGTGATGTCTCGTCCCGGAAGCAGGGTCACGGACCCGAGATGCGAAAATGCTTCATGGGCAAAAGGAATATTTTCATCGATGACGAATCGCACGTGTTCCTCACTCGGGGATAGGATTTTCTCTTTTCTTTTAGCCTTGGTATATCATAAAATTTCGTCATTGGTCGGTGAAGATGGCAGGTTATTGAAACACCGGTATACCTGAAGGATTGCGACAAAGCGAGGAAGGGGAAAGGAATGGCCCAGAAAACCAAGGCAACGAAAAAACCAGCGTCAGCCGCGGGCGCGAAGAAGACCGTGACAAAGAAGACCGTCACAAAAAAATCAGCCACGCCGACCAAAACGAAAGCGACGAAGGCCGCAGATCCCGGCTCTTCGACCAAACAGGTGAAAGTCGGACAGAAGGCTCCGGCGTTCTCCTTACCGAATCAGGATGGAAAAATCGTGCGGCTCTCCGACTTCAAGGGGAAAAAGGTTGTGCTGTATTTTTATCCCAAAGACGACACGCCTGGTTGCACCAAGGAGTCCTGTGCTTTTCGTGACGGCCTGGAAGAAATTCATGACAGCGGCGCCGTTGTGCTGGGGGTCAGCGCGGATTCCGTGGACTCACACAAGAAGTTTGTCAAAAAGTACAACCTGAATTTCCCGTTGCTCAGCGACGAAAAGAAAACCGTGGTGCAGGCGTACGGCGTGTGGAAAGAAAAATCATTGTACGGCCGGAAATTCATGGGCATCGAGCGCACGACGTTCATTATCGATGAACAGGGCAAGCTCGACGATATCTTCCCAAAGGTCAAAGTGGACGGCCACCTGGAGGAAGTCCTCGCGGAACTCGACGTCATGCCCTAGCTGGGTGTCCTACTTTAGATGATAATTCTAGTCTAGATTTTTGCTGTGTGCGCTGCTATGGTCTATGATAGATCATAACAGCGCATGTAAAAGCCAGCCGTGAAGGTAGTAGGCAACAACAACGATGAGATAATTCCCCAACCTGCCCGCGAGGTTCGAGAGTATTGCCTTCAGTATTTGATCAAAAAAGTTTCAAATTCCAGCACTTGACACCTTCTGGTACAATCGTTAGCCCATGGTTGCGCTAAACGCCTCGACGGTGGTTGACACGATACTGCTCAAGGTTGCAAGTCGGTGTAACCTCGATTGCACCTATTGTTACATCTATCATATGGACGATGACGGTTGGCGCGGTCAACCGAAGTGCATGCCCGAGGCGGTTCAACTGGCGACTGTCCAACAACTCGCTGATCTTTATACCCATCAGAAGAAACCATTCAGTGTCGTGCTGCATGGCGGGGAGCCATTGTTGATTGGGGTCGATCGTTTACGTGGCTTGTGCAGCCAGCTTCGTTCCGCACTTCCGGTACCCTGCGGGATTCACGTGCAGACGAATGGAATACTCCTTACCGATGAGATCATTGACATCTTTATCCAGTTCGATGTCGGGATCTCGATCAGCATCGACGGCTCCTCAGATGTGCATGACCGATTTCGCGTCGATAACCGAGGGCGTGGATCGTACGAGCGTGTACGCAGTGCGATCAATCGACTAACCGCACGAGAGGATGCACATCCTTTGTTCGCCGGTGTTTTGGCAGTGATCGATCCCAGTTCGAGTCCCAGCTCCGTTTATGCATCGCTCAAGGCCACCGGCGCTCCGAGTATTGATTTTTTGGTTCGCGACGGGAACCATACACGGCTACCATTTGGGAAGGCTAGCGCCGATTCAACCGAGTTCGGGCGTTGGATGGTCGAATTGCTTGACATTTATCTCAGTGATCCGAAGCCACCGCGTGTGCGGATCTTCGATGACATGCTTCGTCTCATTCTTGGAGAGCATGCTCAGAAAGAAGGAGTTGGCACCACTGACTATGGCATTCTCGTGATCGAGACGGATGGACGAATTAACAAGAACGATACGTTGAAAGTGGCTCACAAGGATGCAGACCGCTTCGAACAGATATCATGGTCCATTTTTTCAGATAGCTTGTTCGATATCGTCCGCAGCCGTGCCTACGAAGATTACTACCACCAGCAACGGCCAACCGCTTCCGCATGCCGTGTCTGTCCTGAGCTAAAGATCTGCGGTGGCGGGATGGTGGCGCATCGATGGAGTGACGAACGCGGTTTCGATAATCCGTCCGTCTTTTGTGCCGATCAACTATTGCTAATAAGACGAATGCGGGAGTGGGTTGCGCGACACAAGGGCGAGAGAACGGCAAAAGGAGGCATTTATGGACAACACGAAGAACTTGAACGAACCCCTGGAGTCACCGTTAGTTAAGAACTCGGAGCTTGAGCCGAATGGTATGAGTAGCGTTGCTTTGGCTCGGCTTGTCGAGGAAGTGCGGAACAACGATGACGGCGGACCTAGCTCCACGACGGTCTATAATCGCACGTATCACCGTCACAACAGGTGACCGACGTTTCGCAGTCTATCCATGCCTCCTTCCTATGACCTATTGCGGGAGAGCGCTCTTGAAGCGGTAGAGCTTCATGATGCGCCTTTCCGCTACTTCCTCGCGCGGCGTTGCCTTGCGCCCGACATTGAGCAGACGCTCCTCGAGTGGTTCGAGACTGATGCACCATGGCAACTTGTTGAAACCGACTTCTACGAACAGTATGAGTTCAGAATGCTGGATGTCGCTCTTCCGGAGAGTGTATCCCCGTTGACCTCTCTGGATAACTTGTCAACACTCCGTCGAGAGATGGCAGAGATTTTTGATGTAGCATTTGATGAGCCGATTTTGGTGGTAGCGCACAAACTCGTGCCCGGCCAGCGAATTGCCATTCACAATGACTATCTCGTTGGCAAAGAAACCCATCGCCTGACGATACAACTCAACCGTGGCCTGCGTGACGAGGACGGTGGCCTCTTCATGCTATTCAATAGCTTCGAACCGAGTGACATCCATCGAATCATCCGGCCGGTCTGCGGAAGCGTGATTGGTTTTGAGATCAGCGAGAACTCCCATCATGCGATTTCCATGCTGCATGAAAGAGAACGTTACACGCTTGTGTATTCGTTTTACGCCCAGCCTTATGCCAAGCGGAATTCGAGAAGCGTTTAGGGCAGTACTCTCTCGATCGGCCGATCCGTGGTTTCCAGGCATGGCCGAATCGATGACAGCGATCACATGGCAAGCACTTGCACGTCGTGGATTTGTCCCAACCAACTATGGGACGCATCGATGGTTGGAAAACAAGCCCACTGCTGAGTGTTTGGAATTTGCTACGTTGGACCTCGGCAACTCTCTCGAGTGCCGAATCGAAGAGTTGCCGGCGCCAAGCCGTGTGCGCTACGAAAGATCAGGCTTGGCCTTTCCTGGATCTCTCTCCATTGAGCCCCATATCGCAACTGTCCGATCGGCCCTCTCCCTCATTGCCTTGGTTCCAAGTCTGTATGCAACTGTCGCAGCATATCTGCGGACCCTGCATGTTCTACAAGCACCAGGAACAGATTTTGATGTCAGTCATAGCGATCCGGAAGTACCTTTCTCGATTTTCGTTTCAATTCCTTCTGGTGAGCAAGAAGGCAAATTACGCCTCGCGGAGTCAATCATTCATGAATGCATGCATCTCCAACTCACCATAATTGAGGCCGAGTTGCCGCTTGTCTGCGACCGGAATGTGCTGATCTTCTCGCCGTGGCAGCAAACAGCGCGACCGCTTAGCGGTGTTCTGCATGCTCTATACGTGTTCTCGGTGATAGACGCCTACTTTCAGGTCTTGCATTGCGGTCATTTGTTGACACAGGAAGAGAAAATTTTTGTTGATAAGCGTCGCGTGCAGATAGCTCAGGAAGTTACGCAAGTCGCTGATCTTGCCAACGTGGAAGGTCTAACCAATGAGGGTGGAGTCTTGGTTGGACAACTTCTACGGCGCTTCGTCTTGGACAGGCGCCATCCCATGTAGAAAGTCAGCGGCCATTGCACTGAATTTTGCTGTTGGCTGAACCGCCAAATCCAGTTCGCGGCGGGCATCTTGTACCAATTCTGCATCGTCAGGTTTCAGGTTGCCTTCATGGCGCTGAACAATAGCTAAGAGCATTCTAAGTTCATTCAAACGGGCCAATCGTTCTTCAGCGAGGTCAGGCCGATTGAGGCCGACGATTTCGATTGTCGTTCGTCCGGCGTTCGTGACGCCTTTGGCGATCTCATCTCGAAATTTGAGATGGTTGCGCGGGTCTTCAGGACCACCTGGGTTGAGCAGGAGTGGTTTTTCTTTAGCAAGCTTAACTTTATGAGATCGCGCTCGCTTGGCAAGATCAACTAACGGAAAGAAATCTCTCTTATTTTTTCTGTTGCATATTTGACAAGACCAAAAAAGATTGTCCCATGAGTAAGCTAACCAATAATAGCCGGGAAACAACGCATCCGCTGTTTTTTCCTGTCTGACGGAGCTTTTAGGCCGGTAATGCTCCACATCACCATAGGCATGAGCTTTGAACTGCCCCTCGCAAAATCAGCATTTGCCATGTTGAGCTTTAATCAACGCATTTTTGACCGTCTTATGGCCGTAGATTGTTTTATCAAATTTGAATTTTCTTGTTCCAGCGTCATAAGCAGCACAATCTTCTGCTCTGCGAGCAGTTCCTGCCTTCAGCCTCGTGGGTGCATCCGGTTTACACACTCGGATCATGAAGATTCGTTATCTGATTTAAGGATCTTGGCGGCTCTACGAATAATCTCCATTGCCTTTCGATCTTCAGGCAATTCCGCTGTTTGCAGTTCGAGAACCCTCCGGTCCAACTCGGCGAGTTGTGCGCTCTCCGCATCTGAGAGTCGCTGTTTTTGGACGAGTACGCGTCGACGTTTCTGTAACTCCGCAACCTCTGGGGGACGTGCCGACTCGAAGCCAAAAAGATCGCTCGTGAGAACCTGATCGAGGCGCCAATCGCGAATAGCGATAGGATCATTCTCGATTACTGCATGGTCGTCCGCCCATCGAACGACCGCCAAGTTTGTGCCTAGGGAACTTTGGGCCATCACGGGACTGTGGGCGGTCGCTATAAACTGAACACTTGGGAAATGGCTGGTCAGACGTTCCCGAATTTCGCGCTGCCAATGAGGGTGAAGGTGAAGATCAATCTCGTCGACAATCACGATTGCCGGCTCTTCGAGCGGGTTCGAGCTATCTGGATAGCGCCTAAGCAGCCACCAGGCAATGTCCACCGTCCAGGCGAATACCATCCGGTAGCCAAGGCTTAACTGACCAAGCGACACATCACCAGAAGGAGTCTTTACGTGGATTCCAGTTTGATCGGGAGGGGTTCCAGAGCCTCGCCGGTCGAGAATCTTAATGTCTTCAGGAGCCTGAATGTCCGGCAGCATAGCGGTAAGCATCCTTTTCAAACTGCCTAGGCTCGCCCCAGCGCTGGCCTGTCCTTTAAGAAAAGAATAGTCGAGTTGATGTAGAAGTTCCTCAGCGTCAAGGAGTTCAGCCGCGACTTTGAACAGCGATTCTGTTTCTGTGGAATCAGTTGTCGTGACTTTGTCGACATTGGTGACGCTCGGATGGCGACCGGCGCCATAGCCCAGCACAAGCGGTTCCTTGACGTGCTTTGAAGATTTTGCGCCGCGACCCCAATCTTTGAAGTGTCCTTTGGCCCGCCTGATCTCGACCCACGTTAGACTGGTTTCCTCTTTGCCCTCTCTTGGTCCTTCTAGTGGTACATCTGAAAGGTATGCTTCTAGTCGCGCTTTTACGTTGCTGCCCGATCGTGCCAGTGTGTCCAGAACGTCATTGCTCTCTTCTCTCGCCAACTCAGGCTCAAATTTATCAGGAGGTTGATCCTGGGCATCGTTGTCCTCCGATGTATCGTTAAAAACCGGACGCATGCGTGCGAGGCACTGGAGCAGCGTGGTCTTACCAACACCATTATCGCCGACAATGAGGGTCCAGCGAGCTGGATGACCATCGTCGTTGACGAGTTTTAACTCCTGTCGCTTGCTGAAGGAACGGATGTTTTCCAGCACCAGCTTTGTAAAGTAAACTGGAAGATCAGGTCGTTTCGGCATCAACTCTCCGGTTGAGGGTGGCGGAAGCCACAAAATTCAAGCATTGCAATATCAGCGGCACCCTGGAGGTCTTGGTTAAGTAAGTCTCGGGGTTGCGTCAAGCAAAGGGAAGGCAAGCAAGACTCACTCTGATTCTAGGCTGATATACTGACAGGAAATGCGTTGTGTCAAGCAACTGGGCAGCAAGCAAGACTCACCGACCTTAAACCTTCGACGATGGCATCGCCACCATGATAATCCCCGTAGAACGGATAGTTTTTAAATGAAGCAGAATGTTTTTGGTGTGTCGGTGAGGAGGGTGCTGCATACGATCCTGATTCTAGCATACGAATTCCAGACCGGTTACGCATGGCTCGAAGTTTGAAGGGAGTTTCCGACCGTCTTCGTAATAAGATGTCCGTGGGCCGCGAATGCCTTGCGGAGCGAGGTATTTGGTTTGGGAGGATTGACGAGGGCGTCGAAAAACCGGTCCCAGTCCTGCTGGCTTATTGCGAGTCGTTCGCGTTTTGAGATCAGCCGCAGAGTCCTCCTGACGGGCAGGTACCAAGCGCGTGGTTCTACTTCAATGTCGCCAGCAACGCAAGGGCCGGCGCGACGCGAATGCCTTCTCGGGTGACGTAGTCCTTCTTTCCTTGTGCGGAGATTTGCCAGGCGGCCGTGTTCGGAAAGCGCAGTTTGAGATATCTGAGTGCCCGGCTGACTGCGCGGTCCGAGGACTTGCATTCGACAAAGAGCACCGGCCTACCACTTTCAACCACCACAAAATCGACCTCCCGTCCTTCAATGTCGCGGAAATAGCGTAACTCGGTCGGAAAGCCTTCCGCATCTTCGCGGAAATGGATCCACTTCAACAAGTGAGACGCCACGAGATTCTCGAAACGGAATGCGGCATCCGGGATTAACGACCAGTCAAAATGATAGTGTTTCCGGGCCTTTTTCACCGCCTTGATCTTCGGCGAACCGAATGGCAACACGAAGAAGATCGCGTAGAGTCTCTCCAGAATATCAAGCCATTTGCTCACCGTCTTGTGACTGATTTGCATTTGTTCAGCGAGGCCATTGACTGAAAGCGGGTTGCCGGTGAGATCGGGTAACCGGGTCATTAATAATTCGATGCTGCCCAGATCCTGGACCTGCTCCAGACTCAGGAGATCCTCGCGCACCAGGCGGCTGCGGTATTCATTGGACCAGCGGCGTGCTTCTTTTTTCGACCCGCCAAGGAACGGTTCGGGAAACCCGCCCAGGTTCAGTAAGGCTTCCACGTCACTCGCTGAGGCCAGTTTGAGTTCGGCAACACTCAGTGGATGAAGCCGCAGGTAGTGATATCGTCCCTGCAGGGAGTCGCCACCGAATCGATAATAGTCGAGCCGCGCACTGCCGGTGACGAGAATCTGCTGCTTCGCTTCACGAGCATCGTAGAGGCCTTTCAGGTAGTTGCGCCAACGCCGGTACTTGTGAATTTCATCAAAGACCCAGAGCCGGGATCCGGGGAACGTCTGACGCAAGATGCGCTCGCGGTGATCGGGCACGTCCCAATTCAGGTACCCCAACTTGGATTTTCCCAGGATCTTACGGGCAAGCGTTGTCTTGCCGACTTGACGGGGACCACCGACGAAAACCATTTTACGCTCCAGATCCTGACGAACCTGAGATTCAAGATAACGTTTCATGTTCCATGAAATCAAGATTTTTATACAGATATCTAAAAATATTGCACGATTTTTTAACAAATGTCAAAAAATCTTGCAATTACGATGAAATGAGGAAAAGGGTTGCCGTCCATGCCCCTTCGCGTTCGGCGCAAAGTGCTACCGCGGCTCGTGTTCGTCGCCGATCTCCGCGGCGTCGTGCTCACCAAAAATCGCGCTGGCGTGCGTGTAGTGTTTGAACTCCAGCAGGTTGTGTGATGGGTCTTCGAGAAAAAACGTCTGATGTTCCAACCGGGTGCCCGGAAATCGACGGCGAGGCTGTTGGTAAAACGTCAGCCCGCGGGTCCTGGCCCGTTCTGCCAGTTCCTTCCACTCCGTTTCATCCGTAAACACCAATCCGAAATGTCGGGGATAGATGCCTTTCTGCCTGGGCAGCGGCTCCGTGGTCAATTGCGCCACGATCTGATGATGATGGAATTCCATCACCATGGCGTGCGACGACTGGCGTCCCAGCGTGCAGCCCAGGCCACCCGCGTAAAATTTTTTGGCTTCTTCCAGGTCGTGTACGGGAAAGGCCAAATGAAAGATGACAGATCCCATCTTGCTCGATTCCGCCGTTGTTTAATGCAGGAGAATGTCTTTGGCCCGTTGATGCGGGGGATTCTGCATGCGTTCCAGATCCTGCCGGACAAGGCCGAGGCCGGTCACGCACAGTTCGAAGTTCGACGAGAGTTTTTGAAATAGCGCCGGCGGTTGGGTCTGTTCACCGTGTTGGAAACCGGCAACGATCCGGTACGAGCGTTTTCCGGCTTTCACGTAATTCACGAAATAATCCTTGTGGTAAATCAGCCCACCGGTTTTGAGATAGCGGAGATATTCCGGAAACAGCCCTGCGATGAACAGCGTCAAGTCGCCGATGTGCCGGTGAATGCTCCGTTCCCGGTCCGGACTAGGGGAGTCCGTCGCGAGTTCGGATTCGTATAACAGTTCGGCCACCGTTTCGACGGGTTGTCCGCGCTGGTTCTTGATGTGCTGGAGTTGGTCGACGTGCGAGAATTCGACGAGCAGGTTGGAGAGGTACGCGGTGACGTTGAAGTCGGGCCAGCCCAGTGATTCGGTAAAGCTGCGTTCCGTCAGCGTCCCGAATAATTGCCTGAGTGGATGATGTTGAGAAACGGCGGTCGCCATCTTCCCCTCCTTTGACTCGTTCACGCCCAAGTCTTTTCGTCGCCTACCGGCCTATTTTCTCCGATTCCCTCCGGTGACTCAAGAATAAATGTCACCGGGCCGTCATTTGTTGGACAAGCTTCCACAGGACTTCCAGTTCTTTGGAGTGAAACAAGGCCTGTATGCCGACGTAGCCGGTCGCGCTCAAGCCGATGCCGGTTGTCAGCATGATGCCCTTGGCAATCCATTCGTCCGGGCGATGCCAGACCGCCAAATCCGCAATCCAGAGACAACTCAGGATCACGGGGATGGTCGCGAGTCCGGCTTGGCCGAGTGAACGGCCGATTCCCCGCCAATCAATGCCGCCCAGTCGATGCGTGAGAATGCCGGTCAAGACGCTGATATTCACCATAGCCGAGAGCGCCGTAGCCAGGGCCAGGCCGGCATGTTCCAACGGCTGCATCAGGAGTAACGCCAGGATGATATTGATAAGCATGGCGGCCACGGCCGCGAAAGCCGGAGTCTTCGTATCCTGGAGCGAGTAAAAGGCCGTGACGATAATGCGAATGCCCGCGAAGGCCCACAGCCCGACCGCATAGGCCAACACGGTCGCGGCGGTCGCTTGGGTATCGGCGGCGGAAAAGGCGCCGTGTTCAAACAACAGGTGGACGATGGGACCCCGAAGAAAAATAATCCCGATCATGGCCGGCAGGATCATAAAGCCAATCATGCGCAGGCCGAATCCCAATGTATCCCGCAGTTCATCCAAGGCCCCGCGCGATGCCTGATCCGACAAGGTGGGCAGAATGGCCGTGGCCAGGGCGACCCCGAAAATGCCCAAGGGAAATTGGATCAAGCGCATGCCGTAAAACAGGTACGTGGGTCCGCCGGGAAAGTACGACGCCAGGATCGTACTCACGGTGATGTTGATCTGCACCACGGAGAGCCCAAGCAACGACGGGATAATCAAGGTGCCGATCTTCCGCACGCCGGGGTGCCCCGGGTTGAATCGCCACTGGAAGAGCAGGCCGCGTTTCTGAATGCCGGGCAGTTGCATGACGAACTGCGTCAATCCGCCTGCCACGACGCCGAGGGCGATGCCCAACGCCGGTTCCTCCAATGCCGGGGCCAGTACGAGCGCCGAGAGGATAATGCAGACGTTGAAAAACACCGGACCCAGGGCCGGGGCGGCAAAGGCTCGCAGGGAATTCAGCATGCCCATGGTCAAGGCCGCGAGGCTGATGAAGATCAGGTACGGGAACATGATTCGGGTCAGGATGGTCGTAAGGCTCAACCGTTCGGGGTCATCGTGAAACCCCGGTGCCAGGACCCACACCAGGCCCGGGGCGGCAATCACGCCGAGCAGGGTGATCAGCGTGACGATGGTCAGCAGCGTGGTGAAGGCGGCGCTGGCCAGTTCCCAGGTTTCTTGTTTGCTGCGCAGGGTGTGGTATTCGGTGAAGACGGGGATAAAGGCGGAGGACATGGAGCCCTCGGCCAGGAGTTCACGCAACAGGTTGGGAATGCGATAGGCCACGAAAAACGCATCGGCCGCAATCGTCGCCCCTAACAGTCGTGCGAGCAGGATATCGCGCGCCAGCCCCAGGATGCGACTGGAAAACGTCGCGGCGCCGATCAGCCCCGCGGCCCCGGCGATGGAACGGTGTTCGTCGGCGTTCGGCGATTGAGGTTCAGGAGACATGAAGGGATTCTAGACGAACGAGACAGGGGAATCCAGAAAGCGAACGGCACGGGCCGCACGGAATCGGGTCCTATAAGCCGCCCCGGTCTTGGCGTGGGATGGTCAGTTTCGCCTCGATGAATTCCTGGTGCGGCAGCTCCAACGATTTGGCGATCTGGCGAATCGTCTCGATCTCGTCATGGGACGTGTTCTCCGCGGCATTGGCAATGGCGAACAGGCACCGCAGAAACGCTTTGCGCTCTTCGATGGTGGTGTGGTGGCAAAACCCGCTGGTCAGCCGCACGAGGTCCAGGCCGTGCATGATCCGGGCCTGACTCATCCCGGTAATCAACCGGGCTTCATCGGCGGGCACGTTCCAGAGTTCCCGGAGGGCGAGACTCATGGCCTCACGTTCCCGGTGGCACACCTCGTTGTCCACCCAGGCCACGTGAGCCATCAGGCCCGCGGCCAAACAGATTTTCCGGGCCTCCGTCTCGGGAATCGACAGGGTGCGTCCCTGCTGCTCCAACTCCGAAGTCAACTGGAAGTAAATCGTGTTCTTGATGAAATCTTCAATCCGGTCCTCGCGTGCCCCCTGACTGGCCTTGCGTTTCAAGGTTTGTCGAAAGGGCGCCGTGAGGTGGCCCAACAGGCCGGCACTGCGTCCTTCGAGGTCCTGACGAATGTCTTCGACAAACGCCGATTCCGGGACGCCGCGGGGAGCGTCTCCTACGGCCCGGTCGTTCGCGTCGCCCGCAACCAGTTTCTCCAAGGTCTCAAGCACGAGTTGCTTGTCCCGGGAAGATCGAATGCCGGAGAGGACGCGGTCGAGTAAAGCCCGGCGTTCGGCGTCGCTCACCGCATGCGTCATATAGAGTTCCAGTTGCATCCACTCTTCCCCCGAAATATCGGGGAGCAGGAACAGGAGTTCCTTCAACGCATTGATTTCGTCCTGCTCCAGCCGGCCGTCGATCCAGGCGATGCCGATCATCAATTTCCCGAGATCCAGAATAAAATCTCTACTCGCCATGTCTCCTCCATCCCCCGCGGCCGCATTGTTTCATTGACACTAAAACGACCCTTTCTATAGCATCTTTCGGAGTTTTTGTCTTTGGAAAAGACCGCCTGAAACGAGGACGGGTGAATGGGCCTGTAACCTCGAAAGCAGACACCGGGATTCGCCCCTACGGACTCAATGGACGCACAAGAAACTCCCGCATTGGAAGCTCCCACATCGCCTGACCCGTGGGGCCGGCTGTGGTTTTTCGGCACGGCCTTTACCACGGGCGCCGTGGTCATGGCCCTGGAAATTTTGGGCAGTCGCCTGCTCGCCCCGGTGTTCGGCACTTCGCTGTTCGTCTGGGGCGCGTTGATCGGCGTCGTCCTCGCGGCCATGAGCAGCGGTTATTCCACCGGCGGCTGGCTGGCCGACCGTCGTACACCCGGTGAGGTGCTGCCCTGGTTGCTGTTGGGCTCGGGCGCATGGACCCTCCTGTTGGCCGGGGTGGGGCAGTCGATTGTGTTCACGGTCTCGCAATGGACCACGGACCCGCGATGGGGTCCCTGTCTCGCGGCTAGCGTCCTGCTGGCGGTTCCGGCCTTCGGGTTAAGCGGCGTGCTTCCCGTGCTCCTGCGGTTGGCGATCGCCGATATGGGACACCTGGGCCGGCACACCGGGGCGATGATCGCCGTCTCCACCATCGGCAGCCTGGTCGGGACCTGGGGCACTTCGTTTTTCCTGTTGACGTGGCTGGGGAGCCTGACCCTGGTTGCGGTCCTGGGCGTCGTGCTGGTGCTCCTGGGCTTGGGCTGGTTGTGGTGGAGCCGCCGGGTCAAGGGGCTGGCACTGGTGCCGATCATCGGGATACTGGGCGGGCTGGTTTGGCTGGGGTTCCACCCGGTTCTCATCTATCCGCCGGTGATCCACCAGGAAGACAGCCCGTATCAGCAGGTGCAGGTCCGCGACGAGAAAGGCCTTCGATTCCTGGTGCTCGACAATACCTTCCACGCGATCATGTGGCAGCCCGACCCTGTGCGATTGGCGCTGCCGTACAGTCAGATGATGATGGCTGCCCTGGCGTTGCCTCCCGAGCCGCAACGGGGACTGATCCTGGGGCAGGGCGGCGGGTCCATTGCCAAATGGCTGGAGCGGCATTGGCCGGACTTGGCACTGGACGTGGTTGAAATGGACCCGTCGGTCGTCGAAGCGGCCGAGCGGTTTTTTGACTATCAGGCGCCCGCCAACCACCACGTGTACGTCCGGGACGCGCGCGTCTTTTTGGCAAGAAAGGCCACGCAATACGACGTCATCTGGGTGGACGTCTTCGCCCGTCACCAAATCCCGTTTCACTTGACCACGACGGAATTTTTCGCCGAATTACGGGCGCACCTGAGCCCCGACGGCGTGGTGGCGGTGAACCTGGCCTCCTCCGATTCGGACCTGGACCGGATCAGGGCCGAGGCCGTGGTCTCCACGATGAAAACCTCGTTCCCGCACGTGGCGACGTACAGCATACCCGCTCCGACCTGGCTCCGTACCAAACCCGGGTCGGTCAACCTGATCTTCTTTGCCGGTCCCCGCCCGTTACACATGGACTCCGACGAGTTTGCCCTGGCCACGATGATCCTGCTGAATCAAGGCAAAATGCCGCCCGAAGTCCTCCCTTTCCTCAATGCCGCCAGAACCCCGGCTTGGAACCCCGGCCTCATCCTGACCGACGACTTCTCCCCCTTCGACATCCTGCAAGGGAGCGGGTAGGCTTCGCCTCGCACAACCTCGTCAGGCCATTGCTCCGCTGTGATAGTATGGCGACGGCACCGTTGGGTACGCACGAAGCACGTGCCGGAAGACGGCATCGGACTTGGTTGCAACTTCGTCGTCAGAGTAAACGCCAGTGGGCAGGCCGGTTGTTTCGTTATACAGGAAGTCACGGATAGTGACCACAACCGCATCGCGGGTCGTTTCTTTTTCGCGCCACTGGTCCACGCGCAGTTTCCCAGCCTTCAACGTCCGTAGCAGTTGGACGGCGACTTCTTTGATCCGTTTGATCTCGGTAGCGTTCAGGTCCGGTTTCTTCAGTAAATCGAAAATCGCCAGTGACTCCTCGTCCAGACTCTCCCGGACTGCACGCCGTTCCTCATTGTCCAATTCTTGCGCCAGTTTGAGTAGTGCCTCGAACGTCTGTTCGATCGTCACCCGATCCTTTTCGCGGTTGTACTTTGCGACGGTCTCTTCATAGTGCTTCTGAAAATCGGCACGCAGGGGATTCTGCGCCAGCAGGCGATGTACGCGCTTCTCCAAAATGTGCCTCAAATCTTGAACAAGCGAGTGCTTGCTCGTGTAACGCTGAAATTCGCGCTTCAGGAGTTCGAAGTCGATGTTACTGATGTCGTAAGGTACAGGTCTCGGATCATCGGCCGCGATTTCAGGCTGTACTTCTATCGCTTCGTCCACCACCTCGTGTAGCTTGCGGATGATGTCTCTGATGTCGGCCTGCTCGCGATCTTTCTGTAGGCTCTTGCACACAATGTCGATGGCGCCCCGGTCCGGCCGATGGGCGTTGACGTTCTTCACGTTGATACAGGCTCTGAATTTCTTGAACACTTCGCGGCACATGACCTCGAAACGTTTGCGCGTTTCGTCATTCTCATTGGCGGCGTCCTTGCACGCCGCGATGGCAGCGTTGCGCTCGAAGCCGGTCTTCCGGATCACGTCGTCCAGCGATGCTCTTCGCTCATCGAGGAAGGTGCGCACGAAAGCAATTGCCTCGGCCAAGTCGACAAGTAGTTCCTCATCCGGCTTGGCCGGATCGGTCTCGTCGAAGCGGCCAAGCTGCGTTCCGGCAAAGGTCGCCAGTGCCCTGCGCAGGTGTTTCAAAACGCCGCAGTAATCCACGACCATGCCGTTGTTCTTGCCCTCGTTCACCCGGTTCGCGCGGGCGATGGCCTGCATCAGCGTGTGGGCCTTGAGTGGCTTGTCAAGGTAGAGGGTGGAAAGACTGGGTACGTCGAAGCCGGTCAACCACATGGCACAGACAATGGCGATGCGAAAAGGGTGTTCTTCCTCTTTGAAGGCCTCGTCCAAATCCATTCGCTGCATGTTGCGGAAACGCGGTTTGCTGCGCATCGACTCGGGCAGGTCCATGCCTTCTTTGATGAGCTTTCGGTGAGGAGTAATGTCCAGATCCCACCTCTGGAACTTCTTCACCTCGCCCTGCTCCTCACTCACCACCACCGCCAAGCGGGTCTCGTGCATCCAGTCAATCTGCCGTTTCAGGTAAATCGACCCCTGTTCATCGGTTGCCCGTGACGCTTCCAACGCCTTGATGCGCTCGTTCCAATAGAACTCGACCAATCTATGCATCCGCACGCAGGTCAACTTGTCGATACAGACCAGCATGGCCTTGCCGGTTTCCCAGGCCGTCGAATAGTGCCGCACGAAGTCCTGCGCAATCTGATCGAGCCGCTTTCCTGCGGTGACGACGTGGTAGTCGCGCCTGAGTTCCTGCTCCAGACGTTGCTCCACGTCGATATCGCCGGACTCCAACTCCTCCAGCTTCGCGGCGATGCGCTCGTTCAGGTCGCCGATGGCCACCCCCAGCTTGTCGCCGCGGGCGTCGTAGAAGAGCGGCACGGTCGCCTTGTCCTCCACCGCCCGCTGGAAGTCGTACGTCGAAACGTACTCGCCGAACATCCGTCGCGTGATCTCGTCTTCCGTGAACAGCGGTGTCCCGGTGAAGCCGATGTAGCTCGCGTTGGGCAGGGCGTTCCGCATGTTGAGCGCCAACGTGCCGTACTGGGTGCGATGTGCCTCATCGGTGATGACGATGACGTCATCACGTTGCGTGTACCCTTTGCCTTCGGCCACTTGCCGGTTGAACTTCTGGATCAGCGAGAAGACGAACGATTTGTGCTCGGCCATCAACCGGTTGAGATGTTCGCCGCTCGAAGCCCGGCACGGGTCACGGTCATGGTCCACGACGCCGTAGCCGGCAAACGTCTTGTAAATCTGAATGTCGAGGTCGTCCCGGTCGGTGAGAATGAGGAAAGTGAAGTTGCCGCCGAGCTTCCGGTGCACCTTGCGGGTGAACATCACCATCGAGTAACTCTTGCCGGCTCCCTGGGTGTGCCAGAAGACGCCCAGCTTGCCTTGCCGGGTCTTGCGGTCTCGCACGGCATTGATAACCCGGTTCACACCTAGGAACTGGTGATTACGGGCGAGGATTTTCTTCGGCTCGCCCGACGACTCGTCGAAGAGAAAGAAGTTTTCCACGATGTCCATGAAGTTGCGCTTGTCGCAGACGCCTTTCAGCAACGTCTCCATGTCCACGACACCCGGCTCTTCTTCGGCCAATCGCTTCCATTCGTGAAAGTGCTCCCATTTGCTGGTAATGCTTCCGATCTTCGCCTTCTCGCCGTTACCGAACATCACGACCGCGTTGTGGTGGAAGACGTGGGGAATGGTGTCGCGGTAGTCCGAGTAGTTCTCCTCAAAGGCGGCCCGGAGATCACGGTGAATATTCTTGCACTCGATGAAGAGCAACGGCAGGCCGTTGACGAAACCGACGACGTCAGCCCGCCGGCGATAGAGGTCACCCTTGATCCACAACTCCCGGACACAGAGGAAACGGTTGTTCTCCGGTGTCTCGAAATCGAAGACCCGCAGCCTCTCCCGTACCGGCTCACCTTTCTCGTTGCGGAAAGTGACCGGCACGCCGTCGCGGATCAGGTCGTATTTTTCACGGTTGGTGGTCACAATGGTCTGCGAGGCCACGGTAGCTGTGATCTGTCGCACCGCGTCGTCGTAAGCATCGTCCGGCAGACCGGGATTCAATTCCGCCAATTTCCCGCGTAGCGCGCGCGTCAGCACCACCTCGCGCTCGGACGTGCGTCCAAGCAGGCTCTCCGGCCCGAAGTCCTCGTGGTTATAGGCGTAGACCGACTGCCAGCCGAGTTGCCGTTCCAGATACTCGGCCGTGGTTTGCTGGACGAGGGTGTCTTCGGTGTAGGGGGATGGGGTCATCTGCGGCTACGCCGCCATCGTGGGCACGTCATAGTGCGAGATATGGCGGTCTCTGGTGACCACGATGAGGCCCTCGATTTGGGCTTGGGCGACAAGCATCCGATCGAATGGGTCGCCGTGGTGCGGCGGAAGAGCACCCGCCTGTTCTGCGTGACGGAAGGTAAGAGTGAGTGGGGTGAATCCTTGCTTCTTGATACTCGCTTCCAGGTTGTCCGGGGCTTGCAGCTTCCCCAATGCGTGCTTGACGGCGATCTCCCAGGCGCTGATAGAACTGACAAAGACTTCGTTGGACGGATCGGCTATAGCTTCATGTGCCCGGCCATCCAAACTCTGAGGTTCTGCCATCCACCACAGGAGAGCGTGGGTGTCGAGTAGGAAGCGTGCCACTATTCGTCTTCATCCGGGAATATCTTCGAGTTCCAGAATGAATCGATAACTTCCTGCGGCGTCTCGTCAAAATCCGGGGCGATCCAGATCTTCCCTTTCAATACACCAGATTTGCGCTTGGCCTTCGGCTTGCGATACGGCTCCAGCCGCAGATAAGGTTCGCCGGCCTTGGCAATCACGATTTCTTCACCTTCCCACGCCAGTTTACCCAGCTTCGAAAGCTGCGATTTGGCCTCGTGCATGTTTACTTTCATTGCATCCCATAAAGCTAAGTCTAGCTAAGCCTAAAACGGTAGAGTAACTGTGTCAAGAGCCGATACCTGTTGTTACGGAAGATGACTCCCAACCGTCACGGCACGTTGCGGGGGCAGGAATCCTCAATACCCTCCAGACAAACAAGAGCTTCTTATTTGATTAACTACTGTCCTCAAGTTTATGCCGTATTCTTAGCAAGCACTGGTCGGGAGTCTTGGCCAACCGACATTCCCAAATGCGTATAACTTTCCAACCCTGTTGTCTGAGGGAACGGTTAGCACGAAGATCCCTGGCCTTGGTTTTCTCAATTTTGTCTCGCCACGCCTTGAAGTTTGTCTTAGGTGTGAGGTTTCTACAGTTGTGGCCGTGCCAAAAGCATCCATCAACAAAGACGGCAACTTTCATCTTGGGCCAGACGAAATCAGGCCGTCCAGGGAGCAGTTGGTGTCTCCGCCAACCAGTTAGGCCTGCCGTACGAAGCAAATGCGCGAGTTCTCTCTCTGTCGTTTTGTTGCCGGCACTGAGCACGCGGGACATTAGCTCGCCACGGTTTAATCCGCCAAACGTCGTGCTTTCCTGCTTAGCGTTGCCAGGCCACCTACTCATTGTTCTGCCTGCTCGAAGTGCTTTCAAACATTCCTTGGCCACAGCCTCAGCAAAGTCACACGGAAGAGCATTGCCGACGATATTACACGCATATTCCATATAGGGAGTGTCGATTTTGTAATTTGCTGGAAAGGTTTGCAACAATGCCGCCTCTTTCACGGAGATCGTCCGCTCCCTTTCGGGATGGCCGAATCGTCCCTTGCTCAGGGTGGTGCATCCACCAGTGATCGTCGGTGCGACTTCGTCCCACGCCATTCGCCCATACACGTTTCTGAATCCCCGATACGCACCTTTGTGACATTCAGGTCGGAGAGCCTCGGGAATCTTGATCCACGTTGCACCAGGTTTCGCGTGTTCTAGCCGAAGTTTGTTCATCTCCGACAGAGAACGGACGAGATGCCAGTTTGAACGCTCGAAGGCCGAGCGTTCCTTCGCGTCTGTCAACAGAATCGGTTCGGCCAAGCCGCCAATAGTATCCCTAACGGTCCGCCAGGGAGTAAAGCCTTTCTTCCCATCCTTGGAATGAGTGGGTAAGGGAATGGGTATTTGGCAACCAAGGCCTCCAAGGACAACGAGTCTGCGGCGATTTTGCGGGACGCCATAATCCGCAACTTGGAGGACTTCCATGGTCACCGTGTAGCCGAGTCGCTCAATTCGTTCACGAAATTCGTTCAACAGCGACTTGCCCCGCCCGGCGAGGCCAGGGACGTTTTCCATCATGACTGCCTTCGGTCTGATCTCTTCGACTAACCGTGCCATCTCTCGGACCAGATCGTTCCTTAAATCATAGCGCCTGTATTTCGACGTAAGGCTAGTAAATCCTTGGCATGGAGGACAGCCAGCGAGCAGATCTATCTCCCGACCGGGCGCCAGTGCCTTTAGAGCATCGCCCTTGATGGTTCGGATATCTTGCTTATAAGCACTGACTTCGGGATGGTTCGCGGTATACGTGGCGAAGGCATGTTTTTCGATCTCGACCGCAGCCAAGACCGCGAAACCCGCCCGCTTGAGACCGACGGTCAGGGCTCCTCCCCCTGCGAACAAATCGATAGCGACAGGCATGCTTCTATCAGTCCGTTTACTCAATGACGTTCTTTTTTTGTTTTTCAGCCTCAGCCAAGAAATCCTCGTGCATCTTCTTCGTTCTGAGGAGAAAAGTCTTCCAATTTATGTGCGTTAACATTCCATTTTTGCAGTAGGAGTTGAATGAAACTTCTTGGGCACCGGATAAAGACAGGCCGTCGCATACCAAGGTGACGTGAAATGATCGAAAGATAGCCCGGAATTCTTTATTCGCCGGATCGTCCAGAAATTTATTCATCTCATTATTGTAGGTAATGATCCTGTCCATCTCATCATTCGCCAGTTTATGCATCGGTCTCTTAATTTCGATGACTTGTAGCCCGTTGTCCTGGCTCGAGAGCACAAAATCCGGTCGCTTCCCTGTCTCTGAGAAGTCCCCCAAGCTAATCTCCTGTCCGGTATTCTTTTTGTAAAACTTCTCAAACTCTCGTCTGAGTGTACTGAAAGCTTGATTAGCCGTGATTGGTGCCCACTGTGGGTTGATCAACCATGGAGCGTACTTAATTAGCTCTTGAAGCTTCGGCTCAGCTGTTTCTGGATCATCCTTCAGACCTTGAACTCTCTCGATAACTTTGAGCCTGTCTTCTGCAATTCTTCCGAAAGAAGATAATTCCGCCAATCGGGCGGTTCTCAGTATACCACTGATCACCGCCATGGGTGTATTCTCTGCGTCGGCCGCTTCTCTCAGTTTCTCGTCGAGCGTAATATGCGGTGCCAAGGTGAGGGTCAGTCGTACCATCGGCTCGACGACTTCGATGTCTTCTACTTCACCAGCGCGAATTGTTTGACCAAGCAATTTTGCCAGTCCCCTAGCCGTGTCCCTGATGGCTTCCTGTCCATCAGCTGGAAATACTTTTTCTATTTGCTTCTCAACTTCGCCGACTTCGGCGAATCGCTCCCATGTCTTCTTCCTCATGGGATCACGCGTCAAGTGTCCAATCTTCAAAATGACTTTCTGCCCCCATTCTTGAAACTCTTGGCCTAAATCATGGGACCACAAGATATCCCGTCTGTCCGTCTGAATCATATCTTCGTCCTCATCCAACCAGTCAGCATGCAGTTCTCCCACCAAGTAGGACCGGATGCTGTGTTCACCGTGGAAGCCTGCTTTACGGTTGAAAATTGCTGTCTGTCCAGCGATCTTGCCCCTGCAATAGATTCTGACCCCTGCCATCAATTCATCCTTGTATGGATTCTTGGCATACGCTGCCCATCCGGTAATTGGGTAAAACCGTCCGTCGTGATGAAATCCTGCTCCAAACTCCGTTATCACTTCCCCGGTTGGATCAACCGCACTGTATCCTGTGTCGTCTTCCACTGAGAGATTCGGCCCCGTTGGTCCTTCGAGTGTTATCTTCGAGTTGTCCATGGTCTCGACTGCGAACGGTCCAAGTATAGCTTCATAGTCCTCCGCTGTTGCCGTCTTTGTCGTGTCGCGCGTCTTAATTATCCAGTTCTTTGTTGGAAGGCCAAAGCGTTGTGACAACTGCCTTGAGAAGGTTTCGTGCTCAGCAACTCTACGGTAGGCGAATTTTTTCAGGATGATCGTTGTGCCAGACTTTGAACGCAAAGTGTCGTCCTGAGAACCGATTTCAGGGGGATAGTCGAATTCCGTGTCTTGCAGGATGTCCCGTCGATTCAGTATTAAGTGTGCGGTCAGGTACCCAGTGTCTGGTTTCCCATCGGGTCCATCGCGCGTGACCTTTTCTCCGCCCGATGTGAGTATCTCTATTACCTCACAGATACCAAACGGCGCCAACTTCCCGACACCTTTGCGTCCCATGACCTTTCGGTTGAACTTTGGGGAAGCATCGCCCCTTCTGGGACGATCATCGGTTCTTCGTTCGGCACCAACCACAAGGTAGTACTTGTTTACCTCGTCTGGTGTCATACCGATGCCGTTGTCAGTTACCTTGATTTCAAAATTTTTATCGGTGATGACTCCTCCCGCCTTTGAAGCAAGATATTCCCCCATAGGAGCTTCGATTGTGACCTCTGTGGCGTCGGCGTCATAGCTGTTAGAGACGAGTTCCGCGATGACGGCTGACACTTTGTCATAAAGCTTTACGCCTAGCTTGTCGATCGTTAGCCGGGAAATTCTCATTTTGTATTTGCTGGTCATAGCTGGTCAGTTCCCTGGGTCCTATAACTGTAGCCATACTCGACTGGTGAGGTACGCATGGACTTGCTTGGTCTTCCGCTTATATGGCTCCAGAGTGGATTCACTGCATGAAGAGCGACTGAGCAGTCCGCTTGGATGTCACGTTGATATTGAGGAGTTTATGGTCTTGCCAAGAGCCATTCTATTCGCAGATGACATTGAATTCCACGAATGCTTGGCAGTCCGATTAAGCCGAATATGGTATAAGAATATCAGATGATCAGTTACTTCTGAAAGGCGAAAAATCTTCAGAGCGCCACCTCTCCGTTCATCAGTCGCGGCAGGAGAAGATCGCGGGCGTACGAGAGTGCATTATTATATTTTGTCAGGTGGTTGATTCGATTGCGAACAACCGTCGTATGGTCCTCGAAAAGAGCAATGATCGTGGATTCTGGAAACAGTAATTCTCGGCTGTGTGCGAAGTCTCTGTTTAGTCCGGGAACTGCAACGTCAGTGTTGATGAATTGAGTATTAAGCAGTGCGTAGTAGAGATACGTTGTGCAGAGTTCACTCTTGATGTAGTACACTGTGTCGATTGGATAGCAATCGCTCGCTGACCAAAACACACTACCAACATTGCCTTTTCGCCCTACGATAATTGTTGGACCAGTCACCAACGCTTTCTTGTGGGTGCCAACCACTCCACTTGACCCGTAGACCGGATATGGCCCTGGAACACGGCTATCTTTCTTGAGCGCCTTTCCGTACTGGAGTGGTGCAATACTACCAATATTTTTCCTCTCCCACCCCTCCGGCAGGCCGTCTTTGATCTGGACGTGCTCGTGGCCGGGGAAACGGAGGTGGACGAACCACTCTTTGTAGAGCAGCCGCGCTGCCTGTTCCAGCAACTGAATCCGCCTCCGGTTATTCTCAATCAGGTCGTCGTAGGCGGATAGGATAGAGGCGATGCGGATTTGCTCAGCAACGTGCGGGACAGAAAATTTTAGCGATAACAGCTTTGACTGGCTAAGGTTGTCCTGGGCTGCTCCTTGTGTGAACTGTTTTAGTCGTTTCTGAATTGTCACATCGAACAGATACTTGATGAACCGTGCATCGGCTTTCTCATCGTCTGGGACAAAGCCGATTACGCTGTCTGGAAAGCAAGCGTCAATGCCGAGAATCGCGGTGTCCGCAATGTTTGCCGCAATCGTGATACACAGTGTCCCTGCTTTCCAGAGACGGCTCTGTGCAAGTCCAGCTTCAGTGTAGGTTTGTGAGTAACTAGTCACGTAGAGAGTAGCATGTTTGATATCTCCAGTCTGGATGAATGGGTAGGAGCCGCCATAGAGGTGGGAGGCATCCCTTGGCCTGTGCTGAGATCGGCCTCGGCTCACGTAGCCAAGTTCGTCAAGAGTCCGGGACTGCCACTTCATTGTCTCATCCCCCTAACTCCTCGAATTTTTTTTGATCGTCGCGGCCAACTTCACCGACTCGGTGTTGAGGTCTTCCAGTTCGACGTGGATCTCGCGCAGGGTTTCCTCGAAGTCGAAATCCTCGTCTTCTTCCTCTGGTGCCACGCCCACGTAGCGGCCAGGGGTCAGGCTCCAATCGTTGGCTTCGATCTCGGCACGATCTACCAGCTTGACCAGCCCTTCCACGTCGCGCAGTTTCGTCTCTGGGAAGCGTTCGGTGAGCCAGTGGGCCTGCCGACAGAAGTAGCGCACCTTCCGGAGTTGGCCCCAAGTATACACCGGTAGCGATTCGTCATGTTTCGTGAGATTTTGGCGGGCTTCGTCCATGGTTTTGCGGGCACGGGTGACGTCGCGGGTGTTCCATGCGTCGCTGTACTTGGCAGCGCACTCTTTCTCGCAGGTTTCGATCAGGCGTGTGGCGAGCTTATGGATCAGGTCAGTCTGCCTGACGAGACTGTGGCTGGTTTCGGCCAATGGTGTGAGGCTGTCAACCTTCTGCCGTAGCTTCTTAGCCGAATCAGCCCCATACTTAGCGGCGGTTTTGGCAACTTTCAGATACTCGTGAGTGGATACCGGTGATGCAGATCTCACCACTTTCTTGAAGGCTTCAATGTCGGATCTGAAGGCGAGTAAGGTAGCGTCCAGTTCCTTGAGCGTTTCAATGTGAGCATCGTCCGAGCCAAGTGTGCTGAGAAAGGGGGCCATTACTTCCCGAAGGCGCTTCAGTGAGTCGAGGAAATCAGGTAACGGTTTCACCTTCTCGCCCTGTTCATTTTTTGTGTTGAAGCAGGCGTTGCTTTCTTCTAGCGTACGCCCACAATAGTCGGATACCAAGCCAAGAAAGCGTTCGGCCTCGCCCCGGTAGAGCCAGACGATGGCCAGCAGGTTCTGCTGCTGCTCGGGGCTGAAGTCATATATCTTGCGCGTGACCTTACGGTAGACGTTACGCGCGTCGATCATCAGTACCTTGTCGCGGTGTTTCTTGGGCTTGTTGCGGTTGAGGAACCACAACTCGCAAGGCACGGTGCGTGTGTAGAAGAAGTTGGACCGGATGGCGATCATCACGTCCACGTCACCGGTTTCCACCAGCTTCTGTCGCACGTTGGTTTCGACCCCACCGGCACTGGACGCCTGAGAGGACATGACGAAGCCGGCGCGGCCATTCCCATTCAGGTAACTGTAGAAATAGCTGATCCAGACATAATTGCCGTTGCTGATTTTGTCTTTCTTGTTGACGCCAGGTAGGCCGAAGGGCAGACGCGGGTCGGTCTTGATCTTGTCGGCGTCGATCTCGTCCACGTTGAAGGGCGGATTGGCCATGAGATAGTCGGCTTTGCCGAGCAGTTCGTGTGGGTCTTCGTAGTAGGTGATCGCCTGCCGGATGTCGCCTTCGAGGCCGTGTACCGCCAGGTTCATCTTGGCCAGGCGGATGGTCGTGGCATTTTTCTCCAGACCACGGAAGGTGAGCTGCTCGGTTGGGTTCTGGCCGTGCTCCTCCACTGTCCGGGCACTCTGCACGAACATGCCCCCGGAGCCGCAGGCCGGGTCGAGTACCGTGCCGCGGACGGGGTCGAGCACGTGGGCGATCAATGAGACCAGCGAGACGGGCGTGAAGAACTCGCCGCCGTCGTGAGCTTTTTGGTCTGCAAACTGGGTAAGGAAGTATTCGTAGATGCGGCCGAAGACGTCGCCGGAGACCCGCTTCAGCTCGTCGGGATTGAGGGTACGCAGGAGTCGGCCGAGGACGTCGTTGTTGAGTTCCTGGTACTCGTTCTTGGGAAGGACGCCGCGCAGGCCTTCGTAGTCCGCTTCGATGGACTCCATCGCCACGATGATAGCTTTGGCTCGATCCGTAGCGTCGGGCAGGGCCACCAAGTGGTCAAATTGTGCCTCGGGCTTGAGGAAAATGGCGCTCTGCTGAGAGAAATCTTCTTTGGTGATGGTTCGTCTCTTGCCGCCGCGGAAGGGCAGTGTTGCTTCAACTTTGTCTTTCACTGCCAGGTAGCGGCTGTAGGCGTGGCGCAGAAAGACCGGCCCCATCACCGGCAGGAAGTACTCGTTGCTGGCATAGTTGGAGTTGGCGCGCAGGGTGTCGGCCGCGCTCCAGAGACGCCGTTCAATGGCTTCGATGTGTTCGAGTTGAGACAAGAGTGACGCGACCTGATCCGGTGGACAGATTAAGGCTTTGTGTTCCGGCCTCCGCTGAACCACTGATAATTTTTCCCCATTCGGCATCCTGTAGGGGAGCGGATAGACTATTTCTCCTCATCCGAAGTCCTCATTGTTATAGGCATAACCCGACTCCCAGCCGAATTGCCGTTCCGGATATTCGGCCGTAGTCTGCTGGACAAGGGCATCTTCGGTGTAACTCATGCTTGCACCTGATAAGCGAAGTTCATTGTCTTTGCCGCTGCCTTGAGCCGGTTGTCTTGTGTCCATAGTTGAGTCGGTGGGGCTAAAAGCGTTGCAGTCAGCAGATGGACGTCAATATAACCAAGGCCCAGTCCCATTAATTGATGACG
>JAJDZI010000114.1 GCA_022824735.1 Nitrospirales bacterium | reverse complement strand
GTATGACTGCAGCAATCATTGTTCGCATGTTGGTGGAAGCCGTGACATTTTGCGAATCGTGGCCACGCGCTTCACCAGTGGCGAAGCATAGCCGCTGTCGCGCCACTGCAGCACAGACGGAACGTACTCGATCAATTCGGTGACGTAGTCGGACAAGAAATCTACCGCGGTGACCAGAAAATGACCGCTTCCCATAGCCGGGTCCAGGATCTTCAGATTCAGGACAGCTTCGGCGGGGTCCAGCTTGAGCAATTCGGCTTTGCGTTCAGCCTTTGGCCGGCGTTGGCTCCTGAGTTCTGCGGCTTTGTCTTCAAACGCTTTGAGACGCTCTTCGGCCAGCGGTTTCAACGTCCGTTCGACGATCAGGTCGACGAGTTCCTGGGGCGTGAAGAAGCTGCCGCTGTCCTTGCGTGCGTAAGGATTAGGACGGATAACAATCTTGCCTGCTTCGTCGCGGACCGGCTCGCGCTCAAGGAGGCGTTCGTAGATCGAGCCGAGTTGTTGCACGGACATATCACGGTAGTTGACGAAGTTTCGATTGTCTTGCGAGTCCCCGGTGTGGCCCAGGTCATAGATGATGTGTGCGATCGGTTTGTCAGGTAGCCGGACTTCTTCCAGTAACGTCGCGGCTTCTGGCGCGAATAGCCCTCCGTTGTATGGCGGCAGGCCGATTGACGGATCGCCCTTGTCGATGAGCTTGAAGAGCGACATCAGGTGGTCGTAATAGCTGGTGGCATGGGACGAGAAGGTGTCGTTGTCGGCCATTCGGCGCGCGACATCGTCTCTCACGCGCTTTCGCAGGCCGTAGTCGTCGTACCGTGAATCGTTGACCGGCAGAAGTCCCCTGTCTTCGGCGTAGAGCACAAAGAGCAGTCGATACAGGAAAATCAGTGCGGCCTCTCGCACCTCTGCTAGATTCTTATCCGTAGCATCCGCAACCGCCTGCACCAAATTGGGGAAGACCTGCTCGAACACCACACCCGAAAGATCCTGCGCGACCCGCTCCTCGTATCGGCGACCCTCTGACAAAGCAGCTTCGAGGAACGTCGTCGTAGCGCCCTGCCGAAGAGTGAAAGAATCGCGCTGAAACAGCAGGAAGAAAACCCGGAGGCCGTCTTCGTTGCCTGGTTCGAGCATCTCCGCCAGGTCGGATTCAAAGTAACCACTGGCGCGAGGCCGAGCATGGTAATCATAGAGACGCCACACGCCGCCGTTCGTCAGGATGCCCCAGCGAATGCGGCCCTCCGAAGCGGTCTCGGCCGTCGAAAGATACCTGAGGATCTGCCCATGCGGAGTGCCGGACCTGATCTTGTCGTCTTTATCATGGGCATCCAATGTGAGGCCGAAGCGTTTGCTTTCCTGCACCACCAACGCGTCCTGATAACGACTTTCGGGCTTCTTTTGTGTAGCAGCACGCCGTTTGGCTGCGGCATCCACAAACAGCAGGTGATCGGGAATGTCTTCGTTACGAGCCGCGCCCTGCTGAGGCAGATAATCGGTCCATCCAAGCAGATCCAGGACGGGACGGATCAAATCCTGTTCGGTGGTTGATTCGTTGGGTGCCGCGGCACGGCTCAGGGCCTCGTATTTTTGACGCACGCCGTCCCTGAACGCGGCAAATGCTTCAGGCTGGTCGAGAGAGGCCCTCCATTCGGCCGTGGCCTTGATGCCATCGGCAAGGAAGTAGTGCGTGAATAATTGGCCGGACACGTCAGGTTCTCAGTGGCCTACTTTAGACTTGTTCCTTGCTGGCCGGCGGGGTTTTCGTGCGGGCAGTGTCTTTCTTTACGTGCTTCCCAAGCGATTGTTGACTCTGTACTTATAGCTTATCCGGGCTTACAGGCCAAGAGTTTGTATGGGATTACAAAGGAGGAGAAAAGAAAAGCGCCATGAGATGGCGCGGCTACAAATGCCTCTACCTCCCCTCGCCCCTCCTTACAAAGGAGGGGAAAGAAGAAACTGGATCCCCGATCAGAGCCTGTCCTTGACGTTCTTAATCGAGGATCGGGGATGACTCAGGGAGAAGAATTAGCGATCAAGCCAGCGGCTCAAAGTGAGCGGTCACAGTGCCCGGATCGGCCCTGGGTAGCGCGTGACGATTTCATCCGCTGTCAAAAGCGTGAGCCCTTCGATCTGGGCCTGTGCCACCAAGATGCGATCGAACGGATCCTTGTGGATTGGCGGAAGCAGATCCACCGCCACTGCATGAGCACCGGTCACGGGTAATTCCACATAACCGTTCTCCAGCAACCCTCGGCGTAGCAGTCGCGGGTCAGCACTGAACTCCTTTCGCCCCAGCCCATTCTTGATGGCAACCTCCCAAAGCGATGCGGCACTAAAGACTAACTCGTTCTCCGGGTTTTCGATCAGCGCACGCGCGTTGTCCGGCAACCGACGTGATGCACTCGCCGCCCAAAGCAAGACCTGCGTGTCGAGAAGGAGATTCAACCGTCACCTTCGAACAGGATTCCGATCTCTTCGGAACCCATGCGGTCGAAATCCTCGGGCACGGAAATTTTCCCAGCCATGAAGCCGACCCGCCGAGGGGCACCGGCACCCGGCGCTTCCACGGCGACGACTTTGACGACAGGCTTGCCGGCACGCGCAATAATGAACGGTTCGCCCTTGGCGGCGGCTGCGACGAGACGGGAAAGATGGGTCTTGGCTTCGTGCATGTTGACTGTACGCATGACATCACTCACTGAACTTAGTCTATGCAACTTAGTTAATCACGTCAAGCTGTAGCCTGTCAGTCCATTTCTGTCGGGACGCGGGAGAATGCAATAGGCAAGATAAGATCTCGCGACTACGAGGATGGCAGATAAAGAAAATGCAGATCCTTCACTTCGTTCAGGATGACAACTGAGGCGTTTCCGCTACAATTTTGGGCTGGCAGTGCATCGTCAGGGCAGCGCGGCGGTGGCGGTGAGGGAGACGAGGGGCCAGGGGTAGAGGCCGAAGAGCACGACGCCGGCGGCGGCGAGAGCCAGGACGACGGTGGCGGTGGGGGATAGAGCCACGCGCGTTTCGTTCTCCTGGTCCGGCGACGGTTCACGCATGTACATGACCATGACGACGCGCAGGTAGTAGAAAGCCGACACTGCGGCGAAGATCAGGCCGACCACGGCCAGCCAGGTCAGACCGGCGTTGACCGCGGCCATGAACAAATAAAACTTGCCGATGAACCCGGCGGTGGGCGGGATACCCGCGAGCGAGACCATGAAGAGCAGCATCAAAAACGCCGCGCCCTTGTGACGCTTGGCCAACCCGGTGAAGTCGTCCAGGTCTTCTCCTTCATTCCCGCCTCGTCGAAGGACCGCCACGATAGAAAAAGCGCCCAAGGTCATGAAAGAATAGATGGCCAGGTACAACATGACGCTGGACACGCCTTTGGCCGAAACCCCGGCTCCGGTTCCGACCCATCCCGCCACGACCAACCCGATCAACGCATAGCCTGCGTGCGCAATGCTCGAGTACGCCAGCATACGCTTCACGTTGGTTTGCACGATGGCCACCAGGTTCCCCAGAATCAGGGTCAGGATGCACACGCCCAGGATGAGTCCGTTCCAATTCGGTTTCATGCCGCCGAAGCCTTCGAGCATCACCCGGAGAAACGCCCCGAAGCTCGCAGCCTTGGATGCCACAGCCATGAACGCAGTCACCGAGGTTGGCGCGCCCTGATACACGTCCGGCGTCCACATGTGAAACGGCACGGCCGCAACCTTGAAGCCGAACCCCACGATCATCAGCATCAGGGCGATGAGGATCAGCGAATCATCCAGGCCCCGCGCATCGACGGCGGCAGCAATTTCAACGAGGCGCGTGCTGCCCGCGACCCCGAAGATGAGAGAAATGCCGTAGAGCAGGAGGCCGGACGAGAACGCGCCCAGGATAAAATATTTGGCCGCCGATTCGATGGACTTGGCTTCAAACCGCTTGAAGCCCGCCATAATATAGAGCGAGATCGACATCAACTCGATCCCCAGGTAGATCACCAGCAGGTCGGCGCCGGACACCATGATCATCATGCCCGTCAGGGAGAGCAACACGAACCCGTAGAATTCGGCCAGGTCGATCCGTTCTTCCTTGAGGTACCCGATGGAAAGCAGGATGGTCATCCCGCTCACCACGTAGAGCAACAGCTTCCAAAACGAGGCATACCCGTCCACCACCACGAGATCGCTGAACGCAAAGATCCGGTCGCCCATGCTTCCGGCCGTCACGACGAAACACACGCCCAGCGTAGCGACGCTCATCCAGGCCAGCAGGTCTTTTTTGTTCGACGGGGTGATTGGGTCCAGGACCAGCAGGAGGCAGGCAACGGACACGATGATCAGTTCCGGCAGAATTGTGACCAGATCTGCGAGAGGAATCATCATCGCGGTTTAGACTCCATCATTGCACCCTCACCCCGGCCCTCTCCCATCGAGGGAGAGGGAGAGGAAGAAAAGATGCGCAACTCTACCTCCTCCCATCGAGGAAGAGGGAGTTCCTTGTCCACCACCATGGTTTTCGCCTGTTGTTGCACGAGATGATCGACGCTGGCGTGCATCACGTCCATCAACGGCTTGGGATAGAGCCCGATCCAGAACACGAAGAACGCCAAGGGCGCGAGCGTGCCAATTTCCCGCCAGTTCATATCATGGAGTTTCGAAGTCATCTGTTGCGCCGGGGTGCCGTATATCACGCGTTGCAACATCCAGAGAATATAGGCTGCCGCAAGAATGACCCCCAAGGCCGCGACCGTGGCGACCGCCTTGCTCCACAGGAAGGCCCCGAGCAGCACGAAGAATTCGCCCACGAAACTGTTCATGCCGGGCAGCCCCACGGAGGACAGGGCAAAGATCACGAGGAACGATGCGTAGACCGGCATGGACGCGGCGAGGCCTGAATTGTCGGAAATCTCCCGGCTGTGCGTTCGTTCGTACACGATGCCCACGCAGAGGAAGAGCGCGCCGGTGGTGATGCCGTGGTTGACCATTTGCAGGATCGCGCCTTCGATCCCCTGGGCGTTCAACACGAAAATACCCAGCGTGACGAATCCCATGTGGCTCACGCTGGAATACGCGATGAGTTTTTTGAGATCGGCCTGGGCAAAGGCCATGTAAGCGCCATAAATGATGGCCACGACCGACAGGAGCAGCACCACCGATGTGAACTGCTGCGTGGCGTTTGGCAGCATGGGCAACGAGAAACGCAGGAACCCGTATGCTCCCAGTTTCAGCAGCACGCTCGCCAGCATCACGCTACCCGCAGTCGGGGCTTCCACGTGCGCGTCAGGCAACCACGTGTGGAACGGGAACATCGGCACTTTCACGGCAAACGCGGCGAAGAAGGCCCAGAACAACCATGCTTGCAGCCAGGCCGGGTACTCGGCGTTGCTCAGCGCGAGGATATCGAACGATTCTTTCCCGGCGTAAAAATAGAGCACGATAATCGCCACGAGCAGCAGGACGCTGCCGGCCAGGGTATACAGGAAAAACTTGATGGCTGCGTACACGCGGTTGGGACCGCCCCAAATCCCGATCAACAGGTACATGGGGATCAGCATGGTTTCCCAGAACACGTAGAACAGCACGAAGTCCAACGCGACAAATACGCCGACCGTGGCGGTTTCCATCACGAGCAGGCTGATCATGAATTCCCTGACGCGCGTCTCGATCGCGGTCCAGGAGATCAGGACGCAGAGCGGCGTCAGTAAAGTGGTCAGGATGACCAGGGGCAGGCTGATCCCGTCCACGCCCACCGTGTAGTTGATGGAGGGCGACGCGATCCATTGGTGCGATTCCACGAACTGCATGACAGGCGTGGATTCATCGAACAGAATCCACAGCGGCAGCGAGACCAGAAACACCAGCGACGAAATGCCCAGAGCCACCCACTTCGCCAGGGCTTCCTCGACCATCAGGATGGCGGCCACGCCCAACAAGGGCAGGAACACAACCAGGGTCAGCCAGGGAAATCCGCCGGAAGACATCTCGATCAGGAACCTTTCATTTCAGGACGGCACAGGGGCCGTCCCCTACAACATCAGGTACGCGGTCAGGATAATGACCGCGCCCATGGCCATGCTGAGCGCGTAATTTTGCGTTTCGCCGGTTTGAATCAGGCGGGCCATCCATCCCCACCAGGCAAACCCACGGGCCACGCCGTTCACCGCGTTATCGATGATGGCCACGTCCACTTTTTTCCACATCCGCTCCGCCAGCGTGAACGTGGGATTCACGAATGCCTTGTCATAGGCTTCGTCCACGTACCACTTGTTGAGTGAGCCGCGATACAACGCGTGCCATTGATTCATCAGGCGTTCGGGCAAGGCCGGCGACTGCACGTAGAAAACGTAGGCCGCGGCAATGCCGAGCACACCCGCCAACGTGGCCGCCAGCATGATGCCCGTGGCTGCCGCGCCATGGTGTCCCACGCCCTCACCACCGGGGAAAGCCGGTTGCAGGAACTCCGGAATGCCCAGGTACCCCGTGACAATGCTGAGTACGGCCAGCACCAACAAAGGAACGGTTACAACTGATGATTGTTCATGCACGTGATCGGCATGATGCGGGTCCACGCGAGACTCGCCCCAAAAGGTCACGAACACCAACCGGAAACTGTAGAACGCCGTCAACCCGGCGGTGAGGATCCCCGCCACGGCCAGGACCTGTCCCAGCATGCCCGCGTTCCAGGCGGACAATAACAATGCGTCCTTGCTGAAGAATCCCGCGGTGAGCGGAAATCCGGCCAAGGCCAAGGACCCGATGATGAACGTCCAGTAGGTGACCGGCATTTTATCTTTCAGCCCGCCCATGCGTTGCATGTCCTGCTCGTGATGGACGGCAAGAATGACGGACCCGCACCCCAGGAAGAGCAACGCCTTGAAGGCCCCATGCGTCAGCAGGTGATAGATCCCGGCCACGTACCCTCCCAACCCGCAGGCCATCATCATGTACCCGAGTTGGCTCAGGGTCGAATAGGCCACCACGCGCTTGATGTCGTTCTGCGTCAAGGCGATGGTGGCACCCACGAACATGGTCAGGCCGCCCACGATTGCCACGACGGTCATGGCCGCGTGAGACAGATTGTACAGGGGGGCCAACCGTGCGACCATGAACACGCCCGCGGTAACCATGGTCGCGGCGTGAATCAACGCGGAAATGGGCGTGGGCCCTTCCATAGCGTCCGGCAGCCACACGTGCAACGGAACCTGCGCGGACTTGCCCACCGCGCCCACGAACAGCAGCAGACAGATCAGGGTCATCGCGGAGACTTCCCATCCCCCACCGAACACGCCCAACAGATCGACCACGACGCCGGCCTGATTCGCGGCTTCGGCGAACACCGGTTGGTACTGCAAGGTCCCGAAGACCACGAAGACCAGGAGAATCCCGAGCAGGAACCCGAAGTCCCCGACCCGGTTGACGATGAACGCCTTGGTTGCCGCGGCCCGCGCCGAATGGCGTTCATACCAGTGCCCGATCAGCAGATAGGAACACAGGCCGACCGCTTCCCAGAACACGAACAGTTGGACGAAGTTGTCGGACATGACCAGCATCAACATGGAGAACGTGAACAACGCGATATTCGCAAAAAATCGTGCGTAGCCCGGCTCGCCGTGCATATACCCGATGGTGTAGACGTGCACCAATCCGCTGACGGTGGTCACCAGCAGCAACATGGCCGCGGTCAACTGATCCACGTAAAGCCCGAGCCTGATAGTGAGATCGCCGGAAGCCGCCCAGGTGTACAGGGGAATTTCCAGTACGCGCCCGCCCGCGACTTCGGAAAAAGCCAACACCGACAACAGGAAGGACAACCAGACCGCGGGCACGGCGATCAAATGCGCTCGCTCCTTCAGGACGTGCCCGGCGAAACTGAGCACGACGAAGGCCAGGAGCGGCAGGAGCGGAATCAGGGCATACAACATGGCACTACCACTTCAACAGGCTGAAATCATCAACGTTGATACTGGCGTGATGACGGTAGAGAGCAATGATGATCGCAAGGCCTACCGCCACTTCGGCGGCAGCCACAGTCAGGGCGAAAAAGACGAAGACCTGCCCGGACAGGTTGCCGAAATGGGAGGAAAAGGCCACGAAATTGATGTTCGTGGCATTGAGCATCAATTCGATGGACAGCAGGATGATAATGAGGTTCTTCCGGACCAGGACGCCGACGAGCCCGATGATGAACACCAGCCCGCTCAACACCATGTAGAATTCCACGGGCACGCTCATTGCGATTCCATGATGCCTTTCTTGGATAGAATGACCGCGCCGATCATGGCCACCAGCAGGATGAGCGAGGCGATTTCAAACGGGAACAGGTAGGTGGAATAGAGCAGCTCCCCGATGGATTCCGTGTTCCCCACGGCCGCCCCTTCGCGTCCGGGAGCCGGCGTCCCGACGGTGAAGCCCCGGCTGACCGTGAGCAACACGGCTTCGGTCAGCAACACCACCCCGAGGAACAAGGCCACGGGCCCTTGCCGGTTGAACGATTCTTCCTGTTTCACGTTCAGGAGCATGACGACAAACAGGTAAAGCACCAGGATCGCCCCGGCGTACACGATGATTTGAATGGCGGCCAGAAATTCGGCATGCAGCGTGACGTAAAGCCCGGCCACGTGAAAGAACATGACGAGCAGGGACAGCGCGCTGTAGATGGGATTACGAACGATCACGACAAGCGACGCGGCCATGACGATGACTGCGGCAAAATACAAAAAGACGAATGTGGCCACCGTTACACGTAACCCCCGTTCACAACGCCTGCGTGTCGCGCGGATAGAGAAAAGTCAAAATTCCTTTTCCGGAATGTCCTTGAAGGAGACGTTGAAATAGGCAACGTTGGGATGCTGAAATTCCAATCGTTTTTCCCGTTCCGGAAACGCCCGATCTCCGATTGCCAATAATTGTTCTTTATTCAATTGCAAATGGCGTTTGTCGTACACGGCCCACTCGAACTCCTGCGACATGCCCAGGGCGTCCACCGGACAAGCCTTCACGCATAACCCGCAGAACAGGCAGCGCGTCATATCCATGTAATATTCCTTGGAGTACCGCTTCGTGGGTTCCCCGGGCACTTCGGCGCTCACGACGCGGATGACGCGAGAGGGACAGGCTGCCTCGCACAGGTCGCATCCCACGCATTTTTCCGTCCCATCGTCGTACCGCAACAGCCCCAACATGCCACGGTAATTCTCGGGCAGCGGTTTCTTCACGTGCGGATATTCCAGGGTGATGGGACGATAGTTCAGGAAATGCTTGAGCGTCTCCTTCATCCCCAGGAGAATTTCATAAAAGATCAGCGACTGAATCCACTGTTTGAGTTTCATCGACCCGGCTCCTCGTCGGGGATCTCATCTAATTGGGGAAGAAGTAGGCAAGCACCGACGTGACCACAATGTTCCCCAGGGCAATAGGCAACAGCACCTTCCATCCGAACCGCATCAACTGGTCATACCGCAACCGCGGCAGCGTCGCCCGTATCCAGAAAAACAGGAACAGGAAAAAGTAGACCTTTGCCGTAAACCAGAAAATCCCCGTCACCCAGGCGAACATTCCCGGGGCCTGCAAGAACGGCAGGGGCGCATGCCAGCCGCCAAAGAACAGGACGGTGGACATGCACGACACCAGGATCATGTTCGCATATTCCGCCATGAAGAAAAACGCGAATCGCATCCCGCTGTATTCCGTGAAGAACCCCGCGACCAGTTCGCTTTCCGCTTCCGGAAGGTCAAAGGGCAACCGGTTGGTTTCAGCCACGGAGGCGATCAGGAAAATGACAAAGGCGATGAACTGCGGAAAGGGCAAGGGGTCAAAGGCAAACCAGTTCCAGAACCCGCCGGCCTGGGCTTCGGTGATTTCCACCAGGCTCAAACTCCCCGCCAACAACAACACTCCGACGATCGCCAGCCCGACGTTGAGTTCATAGCTGATCAACTGGGCCGCGGACCGCAGGCCGCCCAACAACGAGTATTTGCTATTCGAGGCCCACCCGCCGAGAATGACCCCATAGGCCCCGATGGACGCGAACGCCAGGATGTACAGCACGCCGATGTTGATGTCGCTGATGACGAAGGGCTTGAATTCCACCCCCATGACGTCGATCGTCCAGTTCGGCCCGAACGGGATGACCGCAAACCCGATCAGGGCCGGCACCAGCACGAGAATGGGAGCAAGACTGAACATGATCTTGTTTGCGCCCGCCGGGATAATGTCTTCCTTGAAGAACAACTTCAGCCCGTCGGCCACCGGTTGCAGGACCCCGTATGGTCCGACTTCCATCGGGCCCATCCGGTCCTGCATCCAACTGAGCACTTTCCGCTCCAACAGGGTGAGTATCGCCACGGTCAGCAGGACCACGCCCATCACGGCCCCGATTTGCGATAAGGTCAACGCCAATTTAATGCTGGTATCAAACACGGGAACGCTCCTCTATTGATCCGATAATAATCTTTTTAGAGCCTGTCCAGCCAATATTGCGGACGACACCGGTTGTGAGCAACCGCCAGCACTTGAACAGAACCTGATGATTCACGGAACAACACAATATATGGAAATCTTTTCATTCGTATGCGCCTGATATCAGGCTCCTTTTCAATCGGATATCTGTGTGGCGCCTCACAGACAATACGCATGACTCTTTCAAACTCCGCAAGATAGGAGGCACCAAGCCCCGCCCTTTTCGATTCATAATAGACAACGGACTCAAGATACTCGGACTCTGCGGCCGGATGTAAACCATAGGTCATCTGAGCAAAGCCCGCGCCTTTTTTCTGACCTCATCTGCTGGGATTGGCTGTGCGATCCCTTCGTCGAGTTCTCTGGCTCGGCGACGTGCTTCCATCAACCGGTCTTCTTCCATTTCATCTATTGTCGGCCCATCCAGACTCAAGAGAAGTTTCTGTGCCAATGTTGCTCTTTCTTCCTCCGAGAGATGGAGAGCCTCATCTTCAATTTGCTTCAGATTCATGTCTTGTTCCAATGGCCCATGCGTGAGAGATTGCTCGTTACCTACTTTGTCACCGTGACGTGAGCCATCTTCCACACGGGGACGTTGGTCTGCGGATCAATGTTCAGCGAAAACAACGCGCGCACGGATTGATCGAAATGCTCGGGGAACCACGCCACGGCATCGGGCACGCGGTCGTTCAGTTTCACGGACACGGTGGCCTGCCCGCTATCGTTCGCAAGCCGGACGGCCTGGCCCTCGTCAATCCCCAAGCGCCGGGCCTCGCGGGAGTTGATTTGCAACGTCCCTTCTCCTTCGATTTCCATCAACCCCTTCGCGCGGGTACTGTATTTTCCGGAATGATACAGGGATTGGACCAACCGTAACGTCATCATCCCCTCCGGCGCAGCGGGCGATTCATCCAGCGCGTATCGCTGATCGACGTCTTCCTTGAACCCGTTCGTCACGTATTGCACGACGGTTTGCTCGTCGACCTTCGGCGGGATGGATGACGGACCCAGCAGACCATACCCCGGAATCACACCTCGTATTTCCTTGAAGATCTCCTTGACTTCACCATACTCGATGGGCCGTTCCATCAACACCGACAAGGCCGAAAACATTTCCCAATCGGGCCGGCTCTCTCCCAGCGGCTCGGTCGCTTGGCGAACGGGCTGGACGTGGCCTTCCGTATTGGTGAACGTGCCGTCCTTTTCCATGGCCGAACAAGCAGGAAACACCACGTGCGCCCGCTTTGCGGTCTCCGTCAAGAACAGGTCCTGGCAGACCAGAAATTCCAACGCCTCCAGCGCCCCGGTCACGTCGGCGTCACCCGGCAACGATGCGACCGGGTTGTCCCCCACGATAAATAACGATTTCACGTCGCCGGTCCGGGCCCGGCTCAACAATTCCGGCAACGTAGCCGGTGCGCCGGCCGGGACCACCTGCCCCCAGGTCCGCGTCAAGGTCTTTTGACTCTCTTCATCATGAAGGTCCGCGGGCCCCGGGAAATATTCGGCCACGGCGCCCATTTCCACGGCGCCCTGATCATTGTTCCCTTCGGCCAGACACCCCAAGCCCGAGCCTTGCCTCCGGAGATGCCCCGTCAGGATCTGAAGATCCAGGAGGTTGGTCACCAGCCCTTCGCCGCCGAGCGAACGAAGCACTTCACGGCCAACCAGCACGACGGCGCGTTCGGCCTGCGCGTACGTCATGGCCGCCGCTTCGAAACGTTCTTTCGGGAGACCGGACTGCTCCCGGATCGCATCCCAGGAAACCTTGGCCACATGGGTCCGGATCGTTTGCACAAACTCCGGCGCCTCACGGGTGATATCTTCATGCACGAGATTCGACTCGGCCACGGCCTTCAACAGCCCCAGGATGGCCGCGCGGAACTGCCCGCTCCGCACCTCCAGATGATGCCGGGACTGCGTCGCAATATTACTCACGGTCGAGCGGACCGGCAGCAATGACTCAAGCGTGATCAGTTGAGCACCTCCGCGCTTCACGGCCTGTTTCACGTGCAAGGCCGTAATGGGATTGGACTCATTGACGTTGGTGCCCACCAGCATGATCACGTCGGCCTGGCCCACGTCTTCGTAGCGAATCGTCCAGCGATGCGTCCCCTGTATCCGCCGGAGCGCCCGCACGCCGTTGATATGCCCGTACCGCGCGCTACTGTCGATCTGGTTCGTCCCGATGACCACGCGCATGAATTTCTGGAACAGGTACAGGTCTTCGTTGGTGCAGCGCGTCGTGATGAGACCGCCGATTGCATCGGCCCCATGTGTGGCCTTGATCGTCGTGAACTGACGGGCCGCACGCTCCAACGCTTCTTCCCACGTGACTTCGGCAAAGGAGCCGTCGGCCTGGCGCACAAGCGGATGTTGCACACGATCGGGATGCACCGCGGCGTGGTATCCGAAATAGCCACGGACGCACAGGTCTCCGTTGTTCCGGCCGGCGCCCAAAGCCGAATTGACTTCGATCAATTGATCGTCCTTGCGCTGGACCGTGATCTGACACCCGTCCCCGCAATAGGAGCAAATGGTCTCCGCCCGTTTGAGCATCCACGGACGATAGTCGTACATCGACAACCGGCTGGTAATGGCCCCGACCGGGCAGATCTGGATACACCCGCCGCACATGTCGCATTCGAGTTCATTGCCGGACCAATGCGTGATCTGCGTGAGCGTGCCGCGGCCTTGCGCCGCCAGCGCCTGGGCGTCCATGACTTCATCGCAATACCGCACGCACCGCATGCACGACACGCAACGATTCATCTGCGTTTCGATGACCGGGCCGAGATATTGTTTCGGGAAGACCCGCTTCAGTTCCTTGAACCGGCTGACGGTGGGCGTGTACTCGTGCGAAAAATCCTGCAAGTCACAGCGGCCGCCCTGGTCGCACACCGGGCAATCGAGCGGATGATTGCCCAACAACAACTCCAGCACCGATTTTCGCGCGGACTCGACGTGCGGCACCGACGATCGCACGACCATGCCTTCGGCCACGCGCGTGCTGCACGAGGTTTGGAGTTTCGGAATTTTTTCGATTTCCACCAGACACATCCGGCAGTTCGCGTCCGGCGCCAGCTTCGGATGGTAACAAAAATGGGGGACCATGATGCCCACCTGCCGGGCCGCTTCAATCACAAGCGTCCCCTCCGGCACCTGCGCGCGGATTCCATCAATCGTGATCGTCACCATGGTAGCAGTGTTCGACATGGTTATTTCTTACTATATGGTCCAGTCATTCCCTTCGACTCCGCTCAGGGCAGGCGTTGATAATTCCCCCTCACCCCAACCCTCTCCCTCCAAGGGCGAGGGAGCCTCTTGGTTCCCCTCCTTTGTAAGGAGGGGCAAGGGGAGGTAGAGCAAGCACTTACACCTGCGCGACGCTCAGGACGGGGATTTCTTTCCGGCTCCCCTTGAGCGCCTCAGCTTCCTCGATCAGGGCCTCATATTCATTCCGCCAATATTTCAACGTGCTCTGCACCGGGGCGATTTCCGCGTCGCCGAACGCACAGACCGTCCTGCCGCCGATGTTCTCGCAAATTTCCGTGAGCGTCCGTAAATCTTCCGGGCGTCCCTGTTTGTTCAGGATCCGTTGAAGAATCTGGACGATCCACGAACTGCCTTCCCGGCAAGGCGTACATTTCCCGCATGACTCGTGATAGAAAAATTCCATCAGGCGAAGGGCCGCCCATACCATGCTCGTGCCCTCTTCCATCACGGTGATCCCGCCGGACCCGGACATCGAACCGGCCATAGCCACCGATTCGAAATCCATTTGCACGTCCACGTGGTCCGGGGTCAGAAACGGTGCCGAAGCTCCGCCGGGAATGAACGCTTTGAGCGGCTTGTCCGACCGCATCCCTCCGCCCAGTTCAAAAATCAAATCCCGGAACGTGGCGTTCACGGGCAATTCATAATTCCCCGGGCGTTTCACGTGGCCGCTCAAACAAAAAACCCTGGTTCCGGTGCTCTTGGGCGGGACGCCGATGGAGGAAAACCATTCGGCTCCCCGATTCACGATGTGCGGAACGTTCGCCAGCGTCTCCACGTTATTGACGACCGTGGGTTTCTGGTAGAGGCCGTGCGTGGCCGGGAACGGTGGCTTGGTCCGGGGTTTCCCGCGCTTGCCTTCCAGCGATTCGAGCAGCGCGGTTTCCTCGCCACAGATATAGGCGCCGGCCCCCGCGTGTACGGAGACGTTCACGGTGATCCCGCTGCCGTACACGTCGGAACCCAGGTGCCCGGCCCGGTAGGCATCGGCAATGGCCCGCTCCAGGATCTTCGCCGCCAACCGGAATTCGCCTCTTATATAAATGTAGGCGGTCTGCGCGCCAATCGCGTAACAGGAAATGGCAATACCTTCGAGGACCTGGTGGGGGTCCCGCTCCATCAATTGACGGTCCTTGAACGTGCCGGGCTCGCTCTCGTCGGCGTTGCAGCACAGGTATCTGGGACCCGGATGATCCTTGGGAATGAACCCCCATTTCACGCCGGTCGGGAACCCTGCTCCGCCACGGCCCCGCAGTCCGGATTTTTTCACCATCTCGATCAGCTCATTGGGCGGCACCTTCCCCAGGACGTCTTTCAACGCCTTGTACCCGCCGGCCCCTTCATAGTCGGCCAGGGACCCGGTGTAGCCGGACCGCTCCATGTTGGTCAGGAGAATCTTCTCGAACGTCTTCATGACGATGCCACGCCCTCGCCCCGTTCGGGCACCATAAAAGGACCGCTTTTCAATGAACAGTCGCCGGTTTCCCGCAGGTCCTTGAGAATCTGCCCGACTTTTGCCTCCGTGAGCCGTTCGTAATAGTCGTCGTTGATTTGCATCATCGGCCCGGTTCCGCACGACCCCAAACATTCCACTGCGCTGAGGGTAAACAGCTTGTCCCCGGTGGTCTGGCCCAGGCCGATACCCAAGTGCTTGCGTAACCAGTCGATCAGGGGGTCGGCCCCGACCAGCGCACACATCAACGACCGGCATACCTGGACGTGGAACTTCCCGATGGGCTTGAGGTTGAGCATGGTATAAAACGTCGCCGTTTCAAATACCTGGGGCGGGGTCAGGTCCAGAATCCCGGCAATCTCCCTGATCGCGGCCTGACTCACGTACCCTTCTTCCTTCTGCGCCAGGTTCAACAACGGCAGCATGGCCGAACGCTTCACCGGATACCGGCTCAGAATGTCGTTCACGGTGTCTTGATGCTTATGAAAAATCACCAATTCCTCCTCACCGGTCGCACTCGCCCATGACGATGTCATAGGTGCCGAAGATGGTGATAATATCAGAAATCAGGTAGCCGCGGGCCATAAAATCAAACGCGCCCATGTGCACAAACGACGGTGAGCGGATTTTCATCCGATACGGCCTCGGGCTCCCGTCGCTGATCAGGAAGAATCCCAGTTCACCCTTCGGCACCTCCGTCGCGCAATACGTTTCCCCTTTCGGCGGTTTGAATCCCTGCGTAAAGATAATGAAATGATGGATCAGGCTTTCCATGTCCCGCATGACGTTGGGTTTGGCCGGGGGAATCACCTGGGGCATATCCGCCATGATGGGGCCGTCCGGCAACTGGTCCAGGCATTGCTCAACGATGCGCGCGCTTTGTTTCATTTCCTCGACACGAATCCAATACCGGTCATAAGTGTCCCCGCCCTTGCCGACCGGCACGTCCCATTCCACCCGGTCGTACACGCCGTACGGCTCGGTCTTCCGCACGTCATAGGCCACGCCCGACCCGCGCAACGTCGGCCCGGTCAGCCCGAAATTGATCGCGTCTTCCGCGGAAATGACCGCCACGTTTTTGGTCCTGGCCACCCAGATCCGGTTCTTCTGCAATAACGTGTCATATTCCTGCACGTGTTCGGGAAACGTCTTCAAAAATTCGCGCAGGCGATCGACCAGCGCCGGCGTGAGATCGCCGTCCACTCCCCCGATCCGAAAATAATTCAGCGTCAGGCGCGCGCCGCAGAGTTGTTCGAAAAAGTCGAGCAGGACTTCCCGTTCGCGGAACGTCCAGAAGAACACCGTCATGGCCCCAATATCCAGGGCCTGCGTACCCAACCAGAAGAGATGGCCAACGATCCGCTGAACCTCAGCCACGATCGTCCGGATGTATTCGGCCCGTTCCGGGATCGTGACGCCCACCAGTTTTTCAACGGCACGCACGTAGGCGTAATTGTTCGTCATGGCGCACACGTAGTCCAGGCGATCCGTATGCGGAACGACCTGCATGTAATGGAGCCCTTCCGCAAGCTTCTCCACGCCACGGTGCAAATACCCCATGTCGGGAATGGCCTTGGCGACTCGCTCGCCGTCCAGTTCCAACACCACGCGCAACACGCCGTGCGTGCTGGGATGCTGCGGTCCCATGTTCAGCAACAGTTCGGTCGTGCGCTTGGCCGCTTCAGGCTTATCACCGGTCAGAAAGACGTGCCGCTGATCCTGCGGAATTTCGCGTTCGGTCCATTCACTCTCCGGCTCATCCAAACGGGGAATAAAATCGAAGGTACTTCTCCACCCTTTGCCTTCGGTGGGAAAATCCTTCCGAAGCGGATACCCTTCCTCGTAGTCCTCAGGCAGCAAAATCCTGCGCAGGTCCGGGTGTCCGTCAAACCTGATCCCCATCAGATCGTAAACCTCGCGCTCCAGGAAATTCGCGCCTTTCCAAATGGACGTCACGGACCCGATGGCGGGATTCTCTTCCGGCAACCGGGCCTTCAAACGAATCCTGGTGTGATGCGGAAGGGAAAGAAAGTGGTAGATGACCTCAAAGCGTTCCAGGTCGTCGGGATAGTCGGCCGAGCAAATATCGGTAAGATGATCGAAGGCCATCCCGGGATCATCGTGGAGGAACCGCGCCACGTCCACGAGATCCTGCGCCCGCACCTGGGCGGACAGGTCTCCCCGTTGCGAGTCTTCGCGCACGGACAGCACGGCCTCAGGAAAACGCTCGTGCAAAGTTTCAAGAACTCGATGCATAAAATGGGTTGGCGTGAGTGATGAACCTGTCTTATTTCACAAACACTTTTTCTTTTTGAATCTTTTCCTGGAGTTTGATCAGGGCGTCGAGCAAGGCTTCCGGACGCGGGGGGCAGCCGGCCACGTAGACGTCCACGGGGACGATCTGATCCACGCCCTGCACCACGCTGTAACTGTTGTAATGATTGCCCGAAGTCGCACAGGACCCCATGGAGATCACGTATCTCGGTTCGGCCATCTGATCGTAAATTCGCCGGATCACGGGCGCCATCTTTCGACATACGGTTCCGGCCACGATCATGACGTCGGACTGCCGGGGGGAGGCCCGAAAGACCCCGGCCCCGAACCGGTCGATGTCGTACCTCGAGGACACCGACGCGATCATCTCGATCGCGCAACAGGCCAGCCCAAACGTCATCGGCCACAAAGCCGACTTCCGGCACCAACTCACCAAATAATCAAGATTGGTGGTAATGATATTGGAGTCAAACTGTCGTTCGAGCATGCTCATGTAAAGCGCTCCATCTGTCATCCTGAGCAACGCGAAGGATCTGCTCTCGCAGACGGTTGGCGAGTAAAACGACGAGATTCTTCGCCTCCGGCTCAGAATGACAATTCTGATGAGATCGATCTTTCATTCTGTCAACGAATTACTGAACACATACAAATGACAAAAAGGGCCAACCATCGGCGCCCGAACTACCCGTCCCGCCACGGCAACAACGAACGATGACACTCGTTCTCGGGACGGAATTCCACACGCTTCCGAACGCAGGATGACTCAATCCCATTCCAACGCACCTTTTTTCCAGACGTACCAGAATCCGACCACCAGGATGGCGATGAAGACGCCCATTTCAATGAGGCCCAACAGGCCCAACTTGTGAAACACCACGGCCCACGGAAACATGAAGACGATTTCAATATCGAACACCACGAACAACATCGCGATGATGTAATACCGCATCGGGAATTGCACGCGCGCGTCCATGAAGAGCGGGCTCCCGCTCTCGTAGGGAAGCAGCTTTGCGCGATAGGGCCGGCTGGGCCGCACGATCCAGCCCGCCAGCAGCGATACCACGCCAAAACCCAGCGCAAGTACGGCAAAGACCGCGATGGGGATATAATTCAACGGAACCGATTCGCCGCCCATCTCAGCTCTTCACCTGCTTGACGACACCGTTGACGTTCAATGAACCACCTCCAACACCGACTCGAAAAACGCCCGGTGGCGTAAACCACGAAGCGCCGGGACGACAATCCCCTTGTGTTGCATCAGCACTTTAAACGTCGTCCCCATGCCGTGCGGTCGCAACAACTGGGCCGCCGTCCGGACCGCGTCCGATTCCTGCTCGCGTCCCTCGACCAATTCCTCGATTCCCAAGCCCATCAAGAAATGCTGAAGGTTCGTAAACCCCGTCGTGGTCAACCCAACCTGCTCGCCGGTTCGGGCCAGGCTCGAAAAATTCACGTGCGCCGTCAAATCCTGTTCCCCAACCCTCGTGAACGGGTCCGTCGTCACCGTGTGCCGGTAGTACCCCATCAAGGTCCCGTTCTTTCGTTCGGGCGCATAATAGTCCTGCGCGGTGTGACCGTAATCAATCGTAATGACGACCCCGCGATCAAGCACCATGGCGACCTGTTTGATCCATTGCACGGCTTCCAGGTTGATTTCCGTGATAAACCCCACGGGCAACTTCACGTCCAAGCCTGACAGAAACGATACCAATTCAGGCGTAGACAGTTCGCCCCATTGTTCCTGCAACGCATTGTCGCAGTTGATCACGTATGATTCCCGGAGACCATCCTCCTCCATGCGAACCCTGTGGACCGGAAACGCATCCACCAATTCATTCGAGAGGAACGTGCCGGTCAGGCTGCCACCCGGAATCGACTGAAGATCGTCAACCCATTGCATCCCGACTCCTTGCTCTTGCCAGGCAGCCAGCGCGTCCCGTTGTCGCCGGCGAAAGGCCGGACTGCGTTCAACCAGGATGCACGCCAAACGGGAGAAGAGCGAGCCCTGCTGTTCTTGACATTCCTGCAACAGGTCTCTGAGCAGCGTCCCGTCACCCGGCCCCATCTCCACGAGATGAAACACCGGGGGATGCCCGAGCCGTTCGTCAATCTCCTCGAGTTGACGAACCAGACACTTAGCCAGGATCGGGGAAAGACTCGGGGCGGTGAAAAAGTCACTGCCTTCCCCACCAATCGGAGTGGTCGAGCGGGAAAGCCCTCCACCCGTCATGTAGTATCCGTACTCCTCGTCATACAGGGCCAGTTCCATAAACCGCGCAAACGTCAATGGACCCGTCTCCTCAATGAGCGTGGTCATCTGTTTCACTATAGGAGAAGCCGATGATGCCATGCCTTGATTGTCTATGTGTTTATTCATTCTTTAGTAATTCCCCCTCACCCGCCCTCTCCCGCCAGTGGGAGAGGGAGCCGCCTTCATTCCCCTCCTTTGTAAGGAGGGGTGAGGGGAGGTAGAGGAGTTATGCGGAAGGACAAACTGCGCAGGGCCGTTCCTCCTCTCAGGCTTTCTGGCGACGAATGCCTGTTACAAGAAACCACCCCATTTGACCCAGCCTCCCATGGGCCAAAAGATCTATAAATTAGCCATCCGTCAACTGTTAGTCAAGGGAAGGTCTGGCGTAAGTCCACGCGCTATTTCAGGGCAAGAAACGATCCGCAAAGGAGCGTGGGGAAATGACGGAAACGCTGCCGGGCGGGTTTTCAAGAAGAAGCCGGTCGCCCGTAACGAGGCACGCCTGGGGATGGCTGGCGAGCAATGCCCACAGATGCTGATCTCCGGTATCCGGAGTGCCGCACGGGGCTACCGCGCCGCACGGGAACGCCGTGTTTCCTTGACCGCCAGAGCCATGGCCTAATCGGCATCCAGGCGGGACCGCACCCGCGTCTTGGCGACGATCTCCCGTGCGCTGTCGAGCGGCTGGCTCCCTCGCAACTTCAGGCTTTCCTCGATGATCGAGGCCATTGAGCGATTCTGCCGCACTGCGGCTTCTTTCAACGCGCGATGCGTACGGTCAGCCAAACTGATAGTCAGACGAACCATGGGGTATGCTCTGATAGATTGAACCGGCAGCCCCCGACCACGTGTATCAGCCGGCGCCGCGCTTGACAATTCTTTCCGAACGTCACATGCTTACAAAGGAGAACAACTATGGAGACTAACGTCGTCTTTGACACCCACGCTTACATCAAAAGCATGACCGATGCCGGTGCCGAGCCGCGATTGGCTGAAGCCATCGCGCAAGGGCAAATCGCATACCTCAATGCAACTGCCGCGACGAAAACCGATATTGCCAAGATCCAGCACGACATTGAGCTTCTGCGCAAAGACACGAAAGTGGAAATCGCGAATTTGGAGACCAGACTAACGAAAGCGCTCAGCGACACACAATTTAAAATCATCGTCTGGAATGTCGGCGCTCTGTTCGCCTTCGGCGGGCTTCTCGTTGCGCTGTTCAGATTTTTCTAATTTTTCTCTTTCTTTATCCCTCTGCCCTCGGACGACATCCTCTAAGGGCATCGGTACTCCGATGTCCTCTTGGGCACGGCACCCACACTGTTCCTGTCTGATCCGCGAGACTTTGCGGTTTTTTCTTCAGCCCTACGATCCTTCCTCTTTCTCCTGACCTTCACGACGCCGGACACTTCCTTCCTTCCCTCCCTCCCCGTCATACTGCCTTAGGCATGGGCTTCGTCTGCAGTCTTCACTGCACGGCACCAACTCCGGCTGAAACCATCTTACGATGGGAACTTATGTAGCAAAATCTACAAAGGGCAGAACTGGATGAAGTATGCAACCTTGACATGCCCGCTTTTGATCGAACCGGCGCAAGTCCGAGGCTATGTCGAAGGCAAAAATCTATCGGCAAAGGAGCGTGGGGAAATGACGGAAACGCTGCCGGGCGGGTTTTCAAGAAGAAGCCGGTCGCCCGTGACGAGGCACGCCTGGGGATGGCTGACGAGCAATGCCCACAGGTGCTGATCTCCGGTGTCCGGAGCCTCACCCGCCGCGGCAGGCGCTCGCCACATCGCGTTGGCAACCAGGTCCACAAGCAGCCGGTCGAGTTCCTCGCCGGTCAGTCCATGCAACCGGACCAGACCCGGACGACGCAACACGCACGAATACTCGCTGAGCAGTTCGTCCGACATGAGGTAGATGAAGCCGCCGTCAAGCATGGCGTCCAGAATGCGCGCCGGGGGACTATTCGGGTCCGCGCCGATCAGGCCTGAGACGATGACGTTCGTGTCAACGACACAAACCCCGGGAGTCATCGGCGCCTTCTGCGTTTCCCGACTATGGCCGAAAGGCGTTGCACGACGCTACCGCCCCTTACGGGAACGCCGTGTTTCCTCGACCGCCAGGGCCATGGCCTGATCTGCATCCAGGCGGGACCGCGCCCGCGCCTTGGCGACGATCTCCCGTGCGCTGTCGAGCGGCTGGATCCCTCGCAACTTCAGGCTTTCCTCGATGATTGAGGCCATTGAGCGATGCTGCCGCGCTGCGGCTTCTTTCAATGCTCGATGCGTGCGGTCAGCCAAGCTGATAGTCAGACGGACCATGGCAAATACTCCGGTAGATCGTTCAGGTAATCAATGCAGGCACCATAGCACCAATACACCAAGCACGCAACACACCTCCTTTGCTTCCTTTTGGGGCACCATTACCTTCCCTGGGTAGGAACAGACCTCTGTATCTGTCCGTATGGAGCATGAGGCCTGCCCCGGACCCTGTCCCTGATGTTTGTAATCGGGGATCAATCCGGGGTGGCGGCATTCGGGCGAAAAAGATGGTCCTTCTGTCCTGATTCTCTTCTTGTAGTCAACATCATGTCGGATTACGCTTTGCTAATCCAACCTACAAAACTGCAAATTGAGTTCTATAACGTTTCAATTACAGGGTCACATCCTAAAGGTGATCTCGAACTTACCTTCCAATATCGTGCTCAAATAAATACCCTCCCGAAGCATCAGAAGCTGATCAACCTTCTTGTAATTGAGCGTTCCTTGATTTTTCACGCCATTTCCTAAATCTTTTTTCAGTTTTCCATTCACGTCATCAACTAATTTATCGACCCTATCTCCAAACGAATAACTCAATTTTGACACCACCTTCTCTTTAATTTCTTCAATTTTGGATTTCCACCACAAACCCTTCCATTTCCACCACAAACCCTTCCAAATGGATATTCCTTTTTTTGTTATTGTAAAATCTGGATTCTTGATCCGCACGATACGTTGCATGTTATCGATCACTGGCTTCCCTCTCATGTAAACTTTAACAGGGCCTTCCACGATAGGAGAATCGGCAATGAAGAATACACCGACCACCAAGTTTTCTCCTGACGGATAAACATCGACATCCGTCACAGTCCAACGATAAGTTGGTTCGCCCTCAAGGGGCTCCCATTTCTGACCTCTCTTGAAGACTTTTTTAAGTTTCTCTTTTATGGAGGCATATCCTAAGATAATTGGGAGCCTAAGAACAGATTTCTTTCCTTCTGCAACTTGAACATCGACCGACGCCGTTGAGGAAGAGGGAGGTAAAGGCTTAGGTTTTTTGCCAAAAAGGGCCTGCATGTTGGCAACAATAGAAAAGCTCGCGCGAAGAATATCATCCTGCGTATCAATCTTAGAACAGCTTATTTCCTTTGGGCTAATTTGTAACCATACGTCTGGAGCACTGAACAGTTGAATCGGTTTACGGATTTTCTGCAGGTCAATTTTGGCAGATAAGACAATATGGGATTCCAATAGAGAAACTGGTAATACCTGATATTCATTTACGGGAGGGCGACCAATTTCAATTCCTTTAATTCCATTACAACCTACTAATGATAATGCGATGGAGAACGAAGACAGCTTCATCGGAAACCTTTCCTATTGACTCTAGCTTCGGGTCTAAAATTTCCAAGAATCAACACAATCATACCATCATGGTGCATTTCCTTTGACATGCTAAGAATTGTATGGGCAATTCCAGATGCGCTTTCCGGAGACTCATTTTCAAGGATAGATCGGATGTCGCAATTTGCGATTTCCAATTTTCCATTTCTTTTTTTGGATAATTGAAACATAAAGTCGCTTAGGAAACGATTGATATTAGTATGAAAATACTCCAATCGGTCACTCCCGACGTTAGTCATTGGAAATCCAGTGTCGCTCTCTTCACGGACGAAGAAAAACCAAAGACACTGGATCCTCGATTAAAAATGTCGAGGATGACAGAAGGAGAGGAGCCTCAGGCTATATAGACCGGGGACAGGGTTTATAGGGGCATACGCTACTTCGAGGAACGCAGACGTTTTATCACTCACGCCCCGCAACATTTTTTGTATTTCTTGCCGCTGCCGCAGGGGCAGGGGTCGTTGCGGCCGACTTTGGCTTCGGACCGTTGGACCGGTCGTGACGGAGACCCGTCGCCGCCGCGGTTGAAGATCATGGGGGGAGGTGGAGCCACGTCGTCTTCAATGGACGGACGTTCGCCTTTGACCACCTGGACTTTGAACAATCGCTCCAGGGAATCGGACTTGATGCGATCCATCATGGCGGCAAACATGTCGAACCCTTCCCGTTTGTACTCCGCCAGTGGATCTTTTTGCCCATAGCCCCTGAGCCCGATGCCGTCTCGAAGCTGATCCATGCCGAGAAGATGTTCCTTCCAATGATGGTCGATGACCTGTAACGCCAAACTCCGTTCGAGCTGCGAGCGAAGCTCGGGGCCGATTTGTTCTTCGCGTTCCCGTTGCCGTTGCCGGAACAGTTCCTGGACGCGTTCCAGCACTTCGTCCCGCAGGCCGTCGCGTCCCATGTCCGACACGTCCTCATTGGCCATGACGTCCGTGCCGAACTGCGCGAGCAGGGCTTCGTGCAACCCCGCCAGGTCCCAGGCCTCGGCATAGGCTTCTTCCGGACAATGGGTATTGATTAAGGCGTCCACCACGTCCACGAGCCACTCCTCCGCGTCATCCTGAACGGAACTGCCCCCGAGGACGCCGGCTCGATGGGCGTAGATGATTTCCCGCTGTTTGTTCATGACGTCGTCGTACTCAAGGATATGCTTGCGGATGTCGAAGTTATGCCCCTCGACTTTCTTCTGGGCGTTTTCAATGGACTTGCTGACCATCCGGTGTTCGATGGGCACGCCTTCTTCCATCCCCAGTTTCAACATCAGGTTGGAGACCCGTTCCGAAGCAAAGATGCGCATCAGGTCGTCTTCCAGGGACAAAAAGAAGCGGGACGACCCCGGGTCGCCCTGGCGACCGGAGCGGCCCCGCAACTGGTTGTCGATCCGGCGACTTTCATGGCGTTCGGTGCCGACGATGTGCAAGCCCCCCAACTCCAGGACTTCCGCCTTTTCCGTTTCGCATTGTTGTTGAATCCGCTCAAGCGCCGCGCGTTTCTGTTCGTCGGTCAGGTCTTCGCCCCGGTACACTACCTGCTGCTTGTAGAGCGCGTCCGGGTTGCCCCCCAGGATGATGTCCGTGCCGCGACCGGCCATGTTGGTGGCCAACGTCACCGCGCCCTTGCCTCCGGCTTGAGAAATGATCTCCGCCTCCTTTTCATGAAACTTGGCGTTCAGGACGTGATGTTTCACGCCTCGCTGCTTGAGAATTTTGGCGAGCCGCTCGGACTTTTCAATAGAAATCGTACCCACCAGCACGGGCTGACCCCGCTCGTGGTACTCCATGACTTCTTGGGCGATTGCCTCGAATTTTTCCTTCTCCGTGCGATACACCACGTCCGAATGATCCTGGCGAACCATCGCGCGGTTCGTCGGAATCACGTTGACGTCCAGGTTATAGATCTTGGCGAACTCCGCGGCTTCCGTATCCGCGGTTCCGGTCATCCCCGCCAGTTTGTCGTACATGCGAAAATAGTTCTGAAACGTGATGGACGCCAGGGTCTGATTTTCATTGGCGATCTTCACGCCCTCCTTGGCTTCGACCGCCTGGTGCAACCCATCGCTCCACCGCCGGCCCGGCATCAACCGGCCGGTAAACTCATCGACAATCTGCACTTCCCCTTCCTTGACCACGTAATCCACGTCGCGTTTATAAATGGCGTGGGCCTGCAAGGCCTTGATGACGTGGTGCACCACGTCGAGATTTTTCGGGTCATACAGGTTGTCGCCCGCCAACAGGCCCTCCGCGGCCAGCAATTTTTCCACGCGGGCGTTCCCTTCTTCCGTCAACGCCACCGTCCGTGATTTTTCCTCGATGGTATAGTCCCGTTCGGCGTTGAGCCTTGGGATGAGCCGGTCGATCCGGTTGTAGAGTTCCGTACTCTGTTCGGCCGGACCGGAGATGATGAGCGGCGTACGCGCTTCATCGATCAGGATACTGTCCACCTCGTCCACGATCGCGTAGGACAACTCCCGTTGAACGCGCTGGCTCAGGTCGTTGATGACCAGGTTGTCCCGCAGGTAATCGAACCCGAACTCGTTATTGGTGCCGTAGGTGATATCGGCGCGGTAGGCTTCGGGCCTGGTACAGGGACGAAGATAGTTCAACCGTTTGTCCGCCGCCTCATACTCGGGATCGAACAGGAACGAGGATTCATGCTGGATCACGCCGATGGTGCAGCCCAGCGCGTGATACACGGGTCCCATCCATTGCGTGTCCCGTTTGGCCAGGTAATCATTGACCGTGACCAAGTGTACGCCTTTTCCCGCCAGCGCGTTCAAGTACGTGGGCAGGGTCGCGACCAGCGTTTTCCCTTCACCGGTCTTCATTTCCGAAATTTTCCCCGCGTGCAACACCATGCCGCCCACGAGCTGGACGTCGAAATGGCGCAGGCCGATTTTTCGCCGGGAGGCCTCGCGGCACACGGCAAAGGCTTCCGGCAGCAGCGCATCCACCGTCTCTCCCGCGTCGAGGCGTTTTTTGAAAAGCTGGGTCTGATCCGCCAGCGCCTCGTCCGAAAGCGATTGCAAGCCGGGTTCCAATTCATTGATTCGCGCGACGAGATGGTGCAGCGCCTTCAACTCACGATCGTTCTTGCTTCCAAACAGCAGATTAAGCAGTCTCACAAACATAATGGGATCTGTACCTTTGAAGAATGGTCAATAGTTAGGCAGTATACCTGAATAGGTTCATGAATCATCAACTAAGGGAGCCGTCGATTGAAAGAAGCGAGCGATTTTCAGTAGGCGCAACTGCTACTCGCTGGCTTGAAGCATCCAGCTAAAATATGGTACAAGCGAAGATTGTTTTTTCTTAGTGCCACCAACTGCATTAACCTGAGTCGAGAAATCACAAAATGACTTTTGCATTTTCGAAGATCAGGAGTGTGGTTCTTATCCCTTTGCTGGGATGTTTTTTGTGTGCTCCCGCTTGGGCACAGGACTTATCTGACCAATCAATCGAATTTCTGGATGCTATCGAAATTGCCGACACGCTGGCCGAAGAGAAAGAGCGGAAAATCAGTCTACCCATACCCAAACCCGACACCACGACGTTGGCGCCATTGAACGACCTCATTGTCTCTACGATCGCCAGAACTCCCATCGTCTCGCAAGCCAAGCGTGAGATTGTGCAAGATTCCATAGTCAACCGCAAGGGATTGTGGCAAACCATCGCCCCGAAGCTGCGGGTAGCCGAACGCCGCGTCAGTCCGGCCGCCCTCGACATTACCGCAGCCGCGCCGTTCAACGGCCCCCCGGCTGCCACGATTACAAAAACATCCGTCGCCCCGCAGGACAGACCTGCACCCGAACCCCCTCGAGATTCCATTGCGGACCGCAAGGCCCTTCGGAAAACCGTCAGACTCATTAAATCCGAACGTCCACCGTATCCCCAAGTGGCCCGCAGACAGGGCTGGGAGGGCACCGTTGTGCTACGCATAAACATCGGTCCGGGCGGGAACGTGGAAGACGTCGCCACCCAAAAAAGCACGGGCCATGACGCCCTCGATGAGAGTGCCGCAGAGTCTGTCAAAAGATGGCGATTCGATCCGGCGAAAGATGGCGAGTTTCCTATTGCCAGCGTAGTTGACCTGCCCATCAGATTCGACCTTGACGAGTATGGAATCCGGTCCTCGCGGGAGGAACCTGAACCCGAGCCGGAGCCTGAACCCGTCAAGGTGAAGAAACCCGCCAGGCTGGTCAAATCCGCCCGTCCCGACTACCCGAAAGAGGCGCGCCAGCAAGGCCGGGAAGGCACGGTCGTGTTACGGGTTACCGTCGGTGCCAATGGGGACGTGGGAAACGTCAACATTCAGGAAAGTTCAGGGCATCCCGATCTTGACGAGAGCGCCGCAGAGTCCGTCAAAACATGGCGATTCGATCCGGCAAAACTTGGAGATGATCCCATTTCCTCCGCAGTCGATCTGCCCGTCAGGTTCGACCTTGAGGAATATAAAGAAGAGACAAACAGCGAAAAATAACCTGACAAAGGAGATTTTTCATGAACACTCATCGAATGATTTTATCCATGATTTTGTTGTGCCTGTTGGCAATTCCGGTTCAGCAGTCCTTTGCGCAGGAAGCCGCGGGTCAGGACACAGACGTCATCAAGCTCGAAGAAGTGATCGTGGTCGGTTCCCGTGTGCCGACGCGATCGGCCCATGATTCTCCGGTGCCGGTGGACGTGATCGAAGGGAAAGACATGAGGAACTACGGGGTCAGGGACATGAACTCCCTCCTCAGGGCCACCGTGCCGTCCTACAACGTCAACCAGCAA
>JAJDZI010000087.1 GCA_022824735.1 Nitrospirales bacterium | reverse complement strand
GGGATTCTCGCCCATGCCGAGATCGACCTCATACCAGGACCGGCCACTGTCCGGGTCGAACACCGCATCCGCAGACACATGAATCACGTATCCGGGGAACTCCGACGTCACACGAGCCGGAAAAGCCGAGAAAAGAAGCCGCGCCTCTTGTCCCGGATAGACCTGATCCACGTCAATCGGATTGAGGCGCGCCATGACCACCAGGCCCGAGTCCTCCGGCACGACGTAGAGGATCGGCTCGCCCGGGTGCACGACCTCGCGTGGCGTGACCACCTCCATGCCGAACACTCGGCCCGAGACGGGTGCGCGCACTTCCATGCGGCCCAGGCGCTTGCGGACAAGTTCGAGGCGTTTGTATAGCTGGTTCTCACGGGCCTTCGTCTCGCGTATGCCCCGCTCACCCTCTTCGACCCGGCGCGCGTCGACCTGGAGTATCTGAATCTCCAATTCCGAGATGCGGCCCCGTGCGGCGGCGATGGCGGAAGCGGTTATTCCGATCTGCCCCTCGATGTGCCTCGCCGTACGTTCGAGCGCGAGGAGCCTGTCGAGTAAGGTCAGGCCCTTGTCGAACAAGTTGCGATACGCCTTCAACTCGCGAAATACGAGGCGTTTCTGTTTTGTAAGCGAGATGCCCTGCGCTTTGTGTCCCGCTATCTCTTTCCGGGTCTGCGCGATGCGCTCGCGAAGACGCGCCACCTCGCCGTTGCGCGACCCGGCTCGCGCGCGGAAGAGTCTCTCATGGCTCTCGAGTAGTTCCCGCACCGTTGCGTCGTTCCTTGCGAGCGCGGCGATTTCCTTGTTCCAGACAATGTTCTCCGCGCCCTTGAGTTCCGACTCCAGCCGGTTGCGCCGTGCTATCGTCTCGGTGTACTCCGAGGCGAGAATCGCTTCCTCGGAGCGCAGGAGCCCGTCGTCGAAGCGCAGCAAGACGTCGTGTTGCTGCACGGTGTCGCCGTCTCGCACGAAAATACGGCTCACGGTGCCGCCGTCGATGTGTTCGACCACTTGGTTGTGGCTCTCGACGCCAAGGTGTCCGGAGGCGATCACGGCTCCCGAGAGTGACGCGAAAATACTCCAGACGAGGAAGCCGCCCCCCATCACAATCATCGTGATGAATCCTATGTAGAGGGCCTTGTGCGCTGAAAATTGCCGCTCGCTCATGAAGCACGGTCTTTGTTCGCACGATCCCCGGAGTCGGCTGCCTCTTCGCTCGCGTGATCGCCTGCAGGAGGTGACGCGCTTCGTACGCGCTCAATGGCGCTCGCGATCTGGGCGTCGCGTCCGCGATCGGGAGCCCCATGCTTCTCTCGTTGCCCCACGGCAGGCGGAGTCTGACGCGCAGGCAGTCCTTCGTTCCGGCCATTTCCCGCATCTGAAGACGACGGATGTTGCGGTGCTTTTTGCGGAGCCTTTGCGGCGCGTTGTCCGCCGTCCGTCTGCAGTTTGCGCAAGGGAACCCCTTCGCCTTTGTCTTTGCCGGTCGCCGGGACGGGACGTCCGTTCTCCATCACGTACACCATGTTACACTGGGCGAACGCGCCGTGGCGATGCGCAACGATGAGAGCCACACCGCCTCGTTTTTTCTGGCTTTCCACCGCGTGGGCGAGCGCCAGGGTTCCATCTGCGTCGAGGTTCGAATCCGGCTCGTCCAACACCACGACCACGGGCGAACCGTAAAAGGCCCGGGCCAGTGCGATTCGCTGTCGTTGGCCACCGGAGAGGGCGGCACCGCCTGCGGACACTTCAAAGTCGTATCCGTTCGGAAGACCGAGAATCATCTCATGCGCTCCGGTGCGCTTCGCTGCGTCGACAATGTCCTCGTCTTTCGCAGCCGGAGAGAAGCGGGCGATGTTCTCCGCCACGCTCCCGTCAAAGAGAATCACCTCCTGTGGCAAGTAGCCGATGTGTCTTCCCAGTTCATCGCCATATTGGTTGAGTTCGGCCCCGTCAAGGCGCACAGAACCCGCAATCGGTTGCCAGACTCCGGCAAGGGCGCGCGCAAAAGTGGATTTACCGGCAGCGGAGCGTCCCGCGATCCCTACTGCTTGTCCTGGTTCGAGACGAAGCCTGGCGCCGCGTACGGCCGCCACTTTCGCTCCGGGCGCCGCAACCATGAGGCCCTCTGCTTCGAGGATCGCGCGGGGAGCAGGCAACTTGGTGCGGTCGGCATCAGGCGGCATCTTGGCCAAAAGGGCGGCGAGCGAGCGCCAAGCGGCGACCGTGCGCTGAAGCATCGGCCAATGGCCCACCGCCTGATCGATGGGCGCGAGTGCGCGGCCCAGAAGGATAGAGCCTGCGATCATCATTCCGGGTGTTATCTCATCCCAGAGCACGAGCATGGCCCCGAGAGCCAGCATCATCGACTGGAGAAACAGGCGAAGCGTCTTCGACAACACGCTGTAGAAGCCGTTTCGGTCCGAAGCCGCCAGCGTCCTGTTCAGAACCCTGTCGCGCAATTTGGCCGAACGCGACACGATGGCGTTCTGCATGCCGAGACCTTGCACGGTTTCCCCGCCCGCGCGCATCTGCTCGATGAAGGTGGACGAGCGGGCGCTCGCCTCTCCGACCTCCATCTGCAGGCTCGACGTTCCCATTTGATTGAACAGGGCGATTCCGCAGAGTACAACGCCGGAGGCAACCGCCAGCACCCCGAGCATCCAGTGGAAGGAGAAGAGCACGAACAGGAACACCGGCGTCCAGGGCGCGTCGAAAAACGCGAAAGGCCCCTGTCCGGACGCAAAGCGCTGGATGGCCTCCAGATCGCGAAGGCCCGTTGCCGGACGCGCACGCTCGGCCGGCGAAACTGAACGGGAGAGGATGGCTTTCAGGACGCGCGAGTCGAGCCGCGCCTGAAGCCGCGCGCCCACGCGGGCGAGCACCCGGCCGCGAGCGTGATCGAGCATGCCCATCATTAGGAAGAGGAACGCCACGATGACGACCAGGGCCACCAGCGTCGCCATGGAGCGTGACCCGAGTACCCGGTCATAGACCTGGAGCATGAATAGCGGCCCCGTGAGCATCAACAAGTTCACGACCGCGCTGAAAAGACCGCACGAGACAATGAACCAGCGGCTCTCGGAGAGCACCGCTCGGATCTCCTGCTCACCCGTCAGGCTGTCCACCCTTGAACCGTCTGGAGTCACCTCGTTTTCTCGCAGGATGATTTAAGGAACCTCTGATTTACGGCACTATCGGGCGCAGGGCTGCGTTGTGTCCTCGCTCAACCCTTACCTATCTCGTTTGATAAGCCTCGGGTTTCGCCCCGGGGCGCCTTGCCCTGCATCCCGCTATCACCATAAACATGTCCTCGACGTTCTTAATCGGGGATCAGAGGTTCCTTAATTATCTTATCACACCATTATTCCATATTCGGAATGAATCAGCAGGTTCTTCGAAGTGTTGGCGTGATAAGGTGAGGCGAGCGAGTTGTGCGCAAGGCTCGTCTTCCGGAAACGCGGACAGCGGTTTCGGCCTACTAGCCGTCTACGGACGATTCCTGGAAGATAAAGTCCCCGTCGTCCAGATCGGCGAGGTCAAAATTCTCGATCGTGACCGTGCCGCCGCCGTTCTGATCGGTGAGGTCGATGACGACGTCGGCCCCTTCCTGCATGACCGAGAGGTCGGCGAACGCGCTGATGCCCGTGAAGGCGCTCAGGTCGATCTTGTCCAACCCGTCACCGAAGTCCTTGATTGTGTCGTCGCCGTGGCCCACCCCGAACACGAACGTGTCCGCGCTCTGTGCATTGCACCGGTCGCCCCACAGGGTGTCGTTGCCGGCCCCGCCGACGATGGTGTCCTCGCCGGCCCCGCCGTCCAGGGTGTCGTTCCCGGCGCCGCCATACAGGGTGTCGTTGCCGGTCCCGCCAACCATGGTGTCGTTGCCTTCCCCGCCATGGAGCTCGTCCTTGCCGGCGCCGCCGAGCACCAGGTCGTGGCCGCCGTCGCCGTAGAGCACGTCGTTCCCGGCGCCGCTGTCCAGAATGTCGCCGGCCCCGCCGCCATGTATCTCGTCCATGCCGGAGCTGCCGGTGAGCAGGTCGAAGCCATCGGTGCCCTGTATCACGTTGACCGCCGGCATCTTGAACGAGGATTCCGTGAGATCGCTCACGGAGGTAACCCCGTTGAGCGTGATCGTGCCGCCGCCCCATTGGGTGAGGTCGATGGCGACCCCCGTGACCGTGTTCGGATCATCGGGGGCCGTGACCGTCGTGATCCTGGCGCTCAGTGCGGCCCAAGTGATTTCCTGGCCAAAACAGGAGAGATCGACGACGTCCGTGCCGGGCTCGAAGTTCTCGATCGTGTCGTTGCCGCTGTTTTCCGTGAAGACGAAGACATCCGCACCGGTGTTTCCGGTCAGAACGTCGTCGCTCGTGGTGCCCACCACTCTCGCCATGTCTGTTCCCTCCTCCCGTGGAGAACGCCGGATCGAGGCCTACACGCCATCGACCGATGCCGCGGTGTCATAGAAGACGAAATCGCTGGCGTCCAGGTCGCCGAGGTCGAAGTTCAACAGCGTGACCGAATTGTCACCGGGGAAGTCGATGACCACATGGTTGCCGTCCTGCTGGGCGGAGATATCCGAAAACTGTGTAATCCCGGTGAAGGCGGTGAGGTCGATCTTGTCCTCGCCGTTGTTGAAATCATGGATCACGTCATTGCCGCTGCCGGGGCCGAAGACGAAGGTATCGTTGTCGGTCTCGCCGGTCGGGGTGCCGTCGGTGTAGACGTCGTCGCCACGATGCCCCTGGTCGCCGTACAGCTGGTCGTCGCCGGCGCCGCCCACGATCCGGTCGTCGCCCTGACCGCCGGTGATCCGGTCGTCGCCCTGACCGCCTTCGAGCGTGTCGGCGCCCTGATTGCCGTACAGGAAGTCGTTGCCGCCCTCGCCGGAGAGCGTGTCGTCGCCCCAGTTGCCGCGCAGCTCGTCGACGCCGTCGGTGCCGGTCAGCGTGACAGGTGTGCCCGGGAAAATGAACATGTCCTCGGTGACACTGTCGACGCCCCAGATGGTGACCTTCCCGCCGCCCCACTCGGTGAGGTCGATCTCCGCGTAGGAGCCGAAGAGGGGGTTTTCTCCCGTGGTGACCTTCCCGCTCAGCGCGTCCCAGGTGAGCCGTCCGTCGAAGGCGACGAGCTCGATGACGTCGTTGCCGACCTCGAAGTCCCAGATACTGTCTGTACCGTGGCCGGGTCCGAACACGAACGTGTCCGCGCCCTCGCCGCCAATCAGATGGTCGTTGCCTTTGCCGCCGATGAGCACGTCGTCGCCGGCGTTGCCGTGCAGTACGTCGCCGCCGGCCGTACCCACGATGATGTCGTTGCCGCTGGTGCCTGTCTTGTTTGCCATCTCTCTGTTCTCCTTTGGTTGAACCGATTTCACGGTTTAATAAAATCAATAATATTAGAGCGTAAATTTGCGTTATTGTCAATAATTTTTAAGGCCGTGTAGAGAGCACATAATCTGTCCGGTCTTCTTCGGCATTTCCGAGCCAACCTGTCGGTCTGTTTCTATCACTATTCTGAATGATTATTCCATTTAAACTTTGAATGTTTATTCCAAATGGGTGTGTTGACAATTAATTGAAATTTCGTATATTTTCCGGAAATTTTTTATCCGTTACCGACGAATATGGTGACGGGCTGGGCTCGCAACAGGGTTCCCATACAACAATGACGTCAACGTTTAAAACGACTCACCTGATCCTTCCATTGTTGGTGATCGTGATGGGTATCCCATCAGTTCTGCCCGGTGCAGCGGAACAGTCAACCGGCGAGCCGGAAATGACTTCCGCATCTGCGCACGGGGCATTGGCGAGGGACAACCGGTTTCCCTCGGCGGTCACCTGTAAAACGTGTCATGAGGATCATTATCGTGAATGGTCGGTATCCCCGCACGCCTATGCTCTGATGAGTCCCGTGTTCAATGCCATGCAAGGCACCATCCTCAAGCGGACCAACGGAACCAATGGGGATTTTTGTATTCGGTGTCACACCGAGGTCGGGATGAACCGTGGAGAGCCGTTATTCATGAGCAGCGCCGACCGGCATCCGGTCTCTCGAGAGGGCGTGACCTGTATTGTCTGTCACCGGATCAATCAAGCCTATGGGAAAGAAAGCGGCCGGGTGAAGATGGTGGAGGGCGACCTGTTCGAACTAGTTTACGGACCGACGGGTAACAAGGAACTCCGGCGTGTGATTGCAAGTGGGAAATACTGGGTCAACACCGAACGGGGCAAACCGGGCCGGGTTATCCATACCGACGCGAAGAAATTTTTCCAACTTGTGACCCCCGGGTTTTGTGGGGTGTGCCACGACGTCAATTTGCTCAATGGATTTCGGCTGGAGGAAACCTTCAGTGAGTACAAGACGTCGCCGTCTGCGGACAAAGGCGTCACCTGTCAGGATTGTCACATGGGAACGGAGCCCGGTCGACCGTCAGGATACGCGGTGGCGCCCGCCGCCCGGATCGGCGACATCGAGACCAAGCCGCGGAAACGCACCAATCATATGTTCCCCGGTCCGGATCATTCGGTGATCCATCCGGGGATCTTTCCGCACAATCCGGACGCTATCAAAGCCGCCACCATCCGGGAGTGGCTGGCGTTTGATTATGAGGCCGGGTGGGGAACGGATGAGTTTGAGGGCGCGGTTCCTGACGACGCGGTGTTCCCCGAGCGCTGGAATTCCGTTGATGAACGATATGACGCTCGTGAAATTCTGGACCAACAATTTGTCTTGTTGGACGAATATCTGGCTCAGCGAAAACGGTTGTTGCAGGCGGGATTTACGCTCGGCGAAGTCGTGGCTGAACAGGCCGATGAACAAGGAATCCGGTTTCGGGTGCAGGTGGGGAACGGCACCGACGGTCATGGCGTCCCAACCGGTTTTGACGCGGAGCGCGTCGTCTACTTGCAGGTGACGGTGACGGACCGCGATGGAACGGTCATCTTCAAGTCCGGCGACTTGGACCCCAACGGTGATCTTCGCGATTCGCATTCACGGTACGTTCACAATGGTGAGTTGCCGTTGGACCCGTACCTGTTCAACCTGCAATCGAAATTCGTCATCCGGAACTTCCGTGGCAGCGAGAGCGAACGGATCATCCCGGTCAATCCTTCTTTTGACCCGTTGCCGTTTTTACGTCCGCTCACGCAGTCAAGCGTGCTGCTGGGACGTCCGGTGAACGTGAGAAAGCACAGGAGCGGCATTGAACCGGACGGGAGCCGCTGGGCGCTGTATGAGATCCCGGGTGCCCGTTTAACGGGCAAGGGTCCTTATGCTGCCACGATCAAGCTGGTTCTCGGCATGGTGCCGGTCAACCTGATCGGTGACATCAAGGAGGTTGGGTTCGATTATGGAATGAGTCCCCGTGACGTTGCTGAGGGAGTCCTGGAAGGACACGTGACGTTATGGGAGCGCGACGTGGTCTTTGACGTTTCCTCAAAGGATCGTGCATCCAGCCAATGAGGAGGGAATTCAGCCTTTCCACCGTCATGGTGCTGGCGTTGCTGATGGGGTTTTCACCCGTATGGGCCGGCTCGAAAGGGCAAGGCGAGGCAGGAGAACAATCCAAGAAGATGGAATCAGAAAGCCGTTTATCCGATGTTCCTCTCCCACTTCAAGTGGAAGACGTGCCGGAACGTCCATCGCTTCTTCTGGAATTGGGGGAGCCGTTTCTTGGGCCCGGGCCGTTGGGTCCGGAAGTCGCACTGCCCACCGGCGCGGTGTGGCGCCCGGCCCTCTGGGTATTCGGGACACACCGGATGGCCGTGCAGACCGTCGATGACGGCGCGACGCGCATGTCTGAATGGGCACACCGCCTCGATGTGTTTGCCAATCTCAAAATGTCGGGCTCGGAGCGCCTGTTGATCGGCTTGCGTCCCCTGGATCGTGAGAACCGTTTTACCGGTTTGTCGCTTGAGCCTGAAGGAGGCTTTCAGGACGAATTGAACGCGGTGGTCAGGACACTGTTCTTTGAAGGAGACCTGGGAGAGATTCTTCCGGATCTTGATCGTGAGGATACCGGGATGCTCGACGTTGGGTTTTCAGTCGGCCGGCAAGCGGTGCTTTTTCAGGATGGCATCCTGATCAATAGCGGGGGGCTGGGCAATCCCGACGCCGTTTCACTGGTCAGGAACAACCTGCAACTCCCAGGTACGTCGAATGTACGGGTCAGCGCCTTCTATGCGTGGGACAACGTGTACCGGGACGATAACCGGCTCGACCGGGACGCCCAACTCTTCGGCCTGTTCACGGAAACGGACTTTTCCGCGACGACGGTCGATCTGGACCTTATCTACCTCGAAGCCGGGGCGGACACGGGCGATGCCTGGTTCGCCGGGCTCCGGGGCGTTCAGCGCATTGGGCCTTTCAATACCACGCTGACCCTCAATGCCTCGTTTCCAACAACGCGCGAAACGCCGCAAACCAGCCGTGGCGCGTTGGTATTCAATGAAATTTCCTGGACCCCGTCGCACACCCAGGACTTCGTGTACCTCAATACGTTTTGGGGAATCGGAGAATTTTCCTCGGCCATTCGTGGTCCTGAAACCGGTGGCCCGCTCGGGCGAACCGGGATTTTGTTTACCGCTGTGGGATTGGGTCAATATGGGGCGGCACTGGGCAATCAGGCCGACAATGCCGCCGGAGGCAGCCTCGGGTATCAGACGTTTTTCAACCGGACTCGCCAACAGCTTATCCTTGAGTTGGGAGGTCGGAAGACTATGAACAATCAGGTCGACAATAGGGACGCCTATGCCGCCGGTCTTCGTTATCAACATGCCATCGGTCGTCACGTTGTTGCCCAGGTCGGTGCTTTTGGAGCGGTGCAGGAAGGACGCGACCCGTCCTATGGCGCGCGTCTCGAATGGCTCACGAAATTTTGAGAATGATGGAGTGGATCATACAGGGAATCGGGGTTGCCATCGTTGTGGCGGGCCTGTTTCGGATCGCCTGTTTGTTCGTCGGGGTATGGCGCCGGATCAGGGACGGAAAGCAGCAGCGTCGCTTTGCCCGTGAAGCGTTCTGCCGTCGCGTCCGGGCAGCGAAATCGCGGCATCTGGACCGCAAGCGTACAGAGTTAGCCGTCACGCCTGCGGGTTCAGGTATTGAGGTCGTCTTTGTCAGGTCAGGCAAGACGTGCCTGTGGGACCCGAGTATCGGCTCATTACTGGAGTTGGCAAAAAGAAATAACGTCAATGTGCCCGTCGGATGTCGCGCCGGCAAGTGTGGGAGGTGTAGCACAGCCATCAAATCCGGATCGGTTGCCTCCGTTGCGTCCCGCCGAAACGTGCCGTCCGGCTGGTGCTTGCTGTGTTCTTCCGTTCCAACGGGTACGCTGATTTTGGACGTGTAGTCTCATTCTCTGCGTTCACATTCACAACGAGGCACGGACCCGCCCCGGATCACTTCAAGAAGTGACGCACTCATGACTTTCGTCAACGCCGTGATTCGAACCGTTCCGTTGTGGGTCGGTGTATGCTTCGGAGTCATGGTGTTCTCCAATGGGGAATGTGAGGCCAAGAGCCTTTCCGAGAACGATCTTGTGAACGTGATGGGACCCGACGAATGTGGCGAATGTCACAAAGCGGAAGTGCATATCTGGCGAGAAACCAGGCACTCCACAACCTTTAAAACGTTGACGCGTACAAAGCAGGCCAAGAAGATTGCCGGTAACATGGGCATCAAGCGCGTGAAAAAGGCCGAAGCCTGTGTGGCCTGTCATTTCACGTCCGGCTATAGAAAGAACAAGGTGAAAGCCATTGCCGGTATCTCCTGCGAGTCCTGCCATGGTCCGGCAAAGGCCTGGCTCAAGATTCATGGTGATTACGGCGGAAAGCACGTGACCCGTGAACAGGAGACGCCCGAGCATAAGGCCGGCCGTCTTGCCGCAATCAGGAAATCCGGCATGATTCGCCCCGGGAACCTGTATCGTCTTGCGTCAAACTGCTATCAATGTCACATTGTGTCCAACGAAAAATTGGTGAACGTTGGAGGGCATGGGTCCGGGAATGACGACTTTGAACTGGTGTCGTGGTCCTTGGGTGAAGTCCGCCACAAGTTTCTTCGTTCCGAAGGGAAAAAGAATGAAGTCGTGGACCGGGAACGGCAACGGATGCTCTACGTTGTGGGGAAAGCTCTCGATCTGGAGTACAGTCTTCGAGCCCTTGCCGAGGTCACGGAAACAGGGACGTATGCAACCGCGATGAAGGCGCGCGTCCAACGCGTCGTGAATGAACTGCGGACGATCTCCGGGGTGAGTCCGATCCCGGAAGTCGAGAAAATTCTGGAGATCATCCTGAGCATCGATCAGGAGCATCGCCAAGAAGTTCTATCGGCCGCGGCCGACGAGATTGCCGTGACGACTCAAACGCTTGCCGGCACCCGTGACGGCAGCCAATTGAGTGACTTGGATCGAATGATCCCGCAGGCAGAGCAATACAAAGGCAAACCCGGAGGACCGCCGGAACAGTTGTCCATGCACGGTTTGCTATCCGTTGCCGGTCGCCTGAACCGGTGATGACGTTTGTGTCACGGCATTGGGTTGCCATCGCGACCTGGATCCTGCTCATCCTTCTCCTCGCCTGCCTGTACGCCGCATCAGTTGTTTCGCCTTACCGGACTAGGTTTCTCTCGGGATGGCTCCTCTTTATCTTTCTCCTCGTCCTGATCATGTACAATCTTCGCACTCGACTCCGCTTTTTCGCGCCGGAAGCGTCCATTGATTGGTTCCGGTTTCACGTGTTTGCCGGTCTGCTGACCCTTGCGCTATTTGTCCTGCATATTGGACTGCATGTTCCAAATGGTCTTTTGGACGTGGCGCTGACGCTATTGTATGCGGCGTGCGCCGTCAGCGGGATTGCCGGGCTCATCCTGTTGCACGTGTTGTCCCGGCGGCTCTCGATGGGTGGAGAGTCTGTGAGCTTTGAACGAATTCCCATCATGCGAGAGCGTCTTCGTGAGAAAGTTGAAGACGTCGTTGAACGTACCGTTTCAGAGGACCATTCGATCGTGTTCGCGGATTTCCATGAGCGGCAACTGGCTTCTTTCCTCGATAGACCACGGAACTATTGGAGCGATCTCTTCAGTTCCACCCGTTCCGGTGATGCGCTGCTCACCGATCTTGAGGCTTTGGTACGAGGCTTGGGGGTGAAAGAACGGGAAAGGGCGGAAGAGTTACGGGACCTGATCCGCGCCAAGGATGACCTTGATTATCAGCAGACACTCCAGGGGACGCTCAAATACTGGTTGTTTATCCACGTCCCCGTGGCCTATGGCCTCCTGATTCTCTCGTTCGTTCACGCGATCGTGATATCGGTTTATACAACGGGATAGCCTATGCACTCGCAGGACGATGGATTCCGTGAGGAGCACGTCACCCGGCCCACCGGGAATTGGGTGTGTGGGCGGGCGACGGAAGAATCGGCTTGTTCCAACGGACCCGACGAGAAGGGACGCTGCCGGGTGACGATGGAATGCGTCCCGGTGTGGGAAGGAGGACGGTGGCATTGTTCTCGAATCCCGGGCGGACCGTGTGAGGACGGGCCCTTACCGGACGGAACCTGTTGTCGCTCCGTTCCCGTGTGTCAGCCGATTCTCAGTCTTCTGGCCATGCGACGCAGGATCACGTTTTGGCTGTCCATGGTCATGGTCGGTCTCTCGCTGCTCTTTCTCTCCGGCCCAAAAGGATCGGCGTTCTTTTCTCCCGGAGAACTGACGTTCGGACACGGAGCCTCAGCCGGAGCTTGCGCGGACTGTCATGCTGCTCCGCATGGAGGCCTCGTGGACCTGATCTTTGCGCTGGGCGCGCCGGGGACGGGGCAGGAGAACAGCAAACTGTGTCTGACGTGTCATGATCTCGGAGACTATGCGTTGGAGGTTCACGGTCGTTCCTCCAGGGAATTGTCTGCCGTCACGGAACGTTTGAGCCGGACCCCTCCGTCCGCTGACGTGCCGTTGTTTCGAGTTCTTTCGTCCTGGATACCGGGGTTACCGGAAACGGGGGAAGGGCAATTGGCTTGCGCGACGTGTCACAGGGAGCATCGAGGGAAATATTTCAGCCTGGTCGAGATGGACGCGCAACAATGCCAAACCTGTCATGCCAGGGTATTTTCGGATTTGGCCAATGGGCATCCGCCGTTTTCAGGCTACCCATACAAGCGGCGTACACGGATAGCTTTTGATCACGCTTCCCATATCGGGAAACATTTTCTTGGCGAATTCAAGAACGATGCTCCGATCACGTGTACTGCTTGCCATAGTCCTGATGACGACGGTCAAACCATGCGAACGGGCACCTTTGAGACGGCTTGTGCAAGCTGTCACGCAGAGCAGATCGAGGGTGTCGGCCGGTCCGGGGCAAAGGGGCTTGTGTTCGTGCGGTTACCGGGATTGGACTTGGAGACGCTGCAAGAGCATGGTGTCTCCGTTGGCGAGTGGCCGGCCGATGCCGCCGTCGAAGACGGGCTCACGCCTTTCATGGAGTTGTTGCTGGGAACGGATCCTGCCTTGACCGACGACCTGGCCGTCCTGTCCGGGTTTGACGATTTCACGGATCTGTCGGATGCCACGGATGAAGAAATCGCAGCCGTGAGCAGGATAGTCTGGGCCGTGAAGAGACTGGTGTACAACCTGGTTATGAGAGGACAACAGGAGATTGTGAACCGGCTTCAGGCGACAACGGAGCTCGATGCCCGGAAATTCGCGGACTTGGTCGGTCAATTGCCGGCCGAGGTTATTCATGCCGCACAGCAACAATGGTTGCCCCACGTCGCGACGGAGTTGTCGGGCGCAGAAGCTGGAGAGACGGTGCTACGGCTTGAAGATCATGAAGGTGAACAGGAGATCCGAATAGACCGGGAACGCGAAAAGAAGATGGCCAGCGGGGGCTGGTATCGTCAGGATTCTGATTTTTCCTTACTCTATCGTCCATCCGGACATGCCGATCCGTTCCTGTGTGCATGGTTGGATCTCACCGCTCGATTAACGGAAACGCAACATGGGCGTTCAGCCGAGGCGATTTTCACGACCTTGGCCAATCCCAAAGCTCCCGGGCGGTGCATGAAGTGTCACAGCGTCGATGCGCAAGCCGGTCAACGGAAACGGATTCATTGGTCTGCGGCGCGTCCGGTCCCCCATGAACGGAAGGTGACACGCTTTGCCCATGAGGTCCATTTCAGTTTGCTGGAGGATAAAGGCTGTCTCACGTGTCATACGCTTAACCCTGAAGCCGAGGTCATGGAATCGTTCGAGGATGCCGATCCATTGACGTTTACAAGCAGCTTCCGAGCCATGCAGAAAACCGTTTGCACGACGTGTCATACATCGGAACGAGCGGAAAACACGTGTCTCACGTGTCACAACTATCACGTGGGAACGGTGTCCACGGTTCTCTCAAAAGCCCCCCTGACGGTATCGTCTCCGTAATCAATAAGAAAGCAGGGATGACACGCATTTCGGGAACCGGTATGATTGTACCCTAAGGCTCTCAGGGGCGATCTATCTGTTCAGGGGGAACCATCACGATGCCGCCCGACCCATCCGTAAAAAAGCCCAAACGCCGCGAACTCATGATGGCCGGTGTGCCTCCGGTCCAGGACCCGGTATGCGGAATGATGGTGGACCCACTGTCCGCCGCGGCCACATATGACCACGAAGGCACGACGTATTATTTCTGCCATCCCCGTTGCGAGGAACGGTTTCGGAGCGATCCGGACGGGTATCTGAGCGGCAAGTACATACAGGCCATGGAGGATGCGCCGGCCTCGCCGGGGACCGACTATATCTGCCCGATGTGTCCCGGCGTGGTGTCGGAGACACCCGCAGCCTGCCCGTCCTGCGGCATGGCGCTTGAGCCGCGGACGGTGACGCTGGACGACGAGGCCAATCCCGAACTGGTGGACATGACCCGCCGGTTTTGGATCGGACTGGTTCTGGCGTTGCCCGTGCTGGTGCTGGCCATGGCCCACGTGATTCCCGGCCGGCCCTTGCAGGACGTCCTGGCTCCCCGATGGTCCGCCTGGTTGCAGTTCGTCCTGGCCACGCCCGTGGTGGGCTGGGTGGGGTGGCCGTTCTTTCAGCGCGGGTGGACCTCCATCGTCAATCGCCGTCTGAACATGTTTACCCTCATCGCCATGGGCACCGGGGCGGCCTATCTTTCGAGCGCCGCGGCAACGATTGTGCCCGGCCTGTTTCCGGAAGCCTTTCGCAGCCCGGCCGGTGACGTCCCCGTGTACTTCGAAGCCGCAGCAGTCATCATCGTCCTGGTGGCCTTGGGCCAGGTTTTGGAACTTCGGGCACGGCGTCGTACCACGGCGTCGCTGAAAGCCCTTCTCGGGTTGGCGCCCAAGACGGCAAGAGTCGTGGGGAACGACAACCGGGAAGAGGAGGTGCCGTTGGACCGGGTTTGTGCCGGGCAGCGTCTCCGGGTTCGTCCCGGAGAAAAGATCGCCGTGGATGGGGAGGTTCTCGAAGGCTCGACCTCGGTGGATGAATCCATGGTCACGGGCGAATCCATTCCGGTTGAAAAACGGCCGGGGGATTGGGTGATCGGGGGGACGATCAATGGAACCGGCACCGTGTTGATGGAAGCCAAGCGCGTCGGCCAGAAAACCATGTTGGCGCAGATCGTCAGCATGGTGAGCGAGGCGCAACGCAGTCATGCGCCCATCCAGCGGGTGGCCGACGTCGTGGCCGGGTATTTTGTCCCGATCGTCGTGTTGGTTGCGATGACCACGTTTGGCGTGTGGGCGAGTATCGGACCGGAGCCTCGCTTGGCGTATGCCCTGGTCAATGCCGTGGCCGTGCTGATTATCGCCTGTCCCTGTGCCCTCGGGTTGGCCACGCCCATGTCGATCATGGTCGGCATGGGACGAGGCGCGACCGCGGGCGTGCTCATCAAGAATGCCGAAGCCCTTGAACGATTGGAAAAAGTGAACGTGGTGGTGGTGGACAAGACGGGTACGTTGACGGAGGGGAAACCTGTTTTACGGTCGATCATTCCCGCCTCGGGGTGGAATGAGGCGGCCTTGCTCCGATTGGCGGCCGGCGTCGAGCGAGTCAGCGAACATCCGTTGGCGGCGGCCATTGTTGCAGGCGCGCGGGAACGAGGGCTTTCCCTTGGGGAAGTGGGAGAATTTCGTTCGCAGACCGGGCAGGGGGTGGAAGGCACCGTCGATGGCAAAGTCGTGGCGTTGGGGAATCGATTGTTTCTGGAACGGGACATGGGTGTGCCGTCGAAAGCATTGCTCGAACTCAACCGGCAAGGCGAAGCTCTTCGGCAGGACGGGCAAACCGTGGTGTTCGTGACGGTGGATGCGCAGCCTGCCGGTCTCATCGGCGTTGCCGATCCTATCAAGGCCACCACGATTGAAGCGGTGGATGCGCTGAAACGCGAAGGACTCACAATCGTCATGGTCACGGGTGATCATCGACAGACCGCCGAAGCCGTGGGGCGGCAACTGGACCTGCAACACGTTCAGGCCGAGGTCCTTCCCGAACACAAACAGCAGGTGGTCAAGCAATGGCAAAAGCAGGCACACGTGGTCGCCATGGCCGGGGACGGCATCAACGATGCTCCGGCTCTTGCCGAAGCCGACGTGGGGATTGCCATGGGGACGGGTACCGACGTGGCCATGGAAAGCGCGGATATGACCCTGGTGAAAGGCGACCTGCGAGGCGTGGTTCGCGCCCGGACCTTGAGCCGAGCCATGATGAACAATATCCGGCAAAACCTGTTCTTCGCGTTTGTGTATAATTCGCTGGGAGTGCCTATTGCCGCGGGTGTTCTCTATCCATTCTTTGGGCTTCTCCTGAGCCCCATCATCGCCAGCGTCGCCATGACGTTCAGTTCGGTGTCGGTCATCGCCAATGCGTTACGGCTCAGACAATTGAGGTTGTAACGATTCCCTTGGATTCATTTCCATCGTGAGCGTGCATGCTTGATCGGATAGGCCACGGGTACCAGGCTTTTCTGGTCCGGTTGGTAGATGCCTGCCGGCGGGCGGCCACGTGGGTCGTGATCGGGGTCCTTGCTGCCACGGGCCTGTCCGCCGTGTATACCGCGAAGAACCTGAAACTCGATACGGACCCCGTCCATTTATTGGACCCGGACCTGCCATTCAGGGAGCTGCAACGGGACTTCTACGCCGCGTTTCCGCAACTCGACGACCTGATCCTGATCGTCGTGGACCAGGGCTCCGCGGAGCGCAGGCGCGATGCGGTTCATGAATTGGCCGGGCTCCTGGAACAACGTCCTTCGTTGTTCGAATCAGTGTATCAACCTCAACAGGACGAGTTTTTCGACAAGTACGGCCTGCTGTATTTCGACGTGGAGGAACTCTGGCGATTGGACGAACGTCTTGCTGAATGGTCTCCGTTCCTGGGGACGATCGCGCAGGACCCCAGCCTGCGCGGGTTCTTTGCCATTCTCACCCTGGCCTTGGAAGAGGACTCTACGCCTGAGCAACAGAAGGTCTTGAGCGATGCGTTTGCCCTCTTGAGCAAGGCCATCGAAGCGCAGCGGCTCGGGGCGCCTCCAACCTCGTCCTGGAAGCAGACCATGCTCGAAGACGTGACGGGTAGAAGCGAACCGTCGCGCGTGTTCCTGTTGGCGAAATCACGGCTGGATTATTCGAGTCTGGAGGCGGCCGGGGGGCCGCTGGATTTCCTGCGCCGGCACGGGACCGCGCTTGAACAACGGTTCGGCGTGCGTATCCGGCTGACGGGTCCTATCCCGATCGAAGCCGAAGAGCGTGAAACGGTTGCCCGCGGCGCCGGCTTGGCTGCCGGCGTGTCGCTGTGCCTGGTGTCGTTCGTGCTGATCGCCGGGTTTCGCTCCCTGCGACTCGTGGGCGGGATGCTGAGTACGCTGGTCGTGGGCTTGTTGTGGACGGCCTTCTTCGTGGTGACAGTCGTCGGTTCGCTGAATTTCATTACCGCGTCCGTGCCGGTGTTGTTCATCGGGCTCGGCGTGGATTTCGGGATCCAGTTCGGGTTGCGGTATCGTGAAGAATTTGCCCGCGCCGGCGATCATGAGACGGCCTTACGGCATGCGGTCACTGGGGTCGGTGGACCCTTGACGCTTGCGGCGGTGGCCGCGGCCCTGAGTTTTTTCTCCTTCCTTCCCACGTCGTATCGAGGGTTTGCGGAAATGGGGCTCATTGCCGGGGTTGGCATGTGTATCGCCCTCTTTGCCAACCTGACGTTTTTCCCGGCATTCCTGACCGTGTTTCCGATAGGCCGGTCCCGCGTGGTGGATTCACTGGCCGTCACGCCAGAACGTCATGGGGAAGATCCGGCGCCGGGTGCGGTCATCCGCTACCGGCGGGTGGTCCTCGGGCTCATGGTCCTCATGGTAATTGTCGCTGCCGCCTCGGTGCCGCGGTTGCCATTCGATTTCAACGCCTTGCATCTTCGAGACCCGTCTACCGAAAGTGTCTCCACCTTTCAGGAATTACTGGAAGACCCGGACACCTCGCCCTACGTCATTCAGGTGTTGGCCGAGAATCTCCAGGCCGCCGATGCCTTGGCGGATCGAATCCGGACGGTACCGGAAGTCGACCGGGTTCTCACGCTGTCCAGTTTCGTGCCCGGTGACCAGGAAGAAAAGTTGGCCATCATCGATGAGATGGCGCTGGTGCTGGAACCCATCTTCATTCCGCAGGCTGCCGTCGAGACGCCCGGTGACGACGAAGAAGTGCGGGCCATGAAGGAGTTTCGCGCCGCCCTCGACGCGCAGGCATCTGCTAATCGGCAGGGTGAGCCGGCGCGGAACCTGGAGATCCTCGGGCAGGCAATCGACGGCCTGTTGGACGATGCGCGCGGATCGACCCGCTTCGTCCCTGACCTCCGTGCGCGCCTGTTGGGCGATTTCCCGCAATGGCTCGAACGATTGCGAAAACTGCTGGCGCCGGATGAGATCACGCTGGCGACGTTACCGCGAAGTCTGACGGGTCATTATTCAGCGCAAGATGGCCGGACCAGGGTGGAGGTTTTTCCCGCCGAGAACGTCGAGGGAAACCGGGCGCTCCGCCGGTTCGTGGCCAGCGTACGGCAACATGCGCCAGGGGCGATCGGGTCGCCCGTGAGCATTCTGGAAGGCGGACAAACCGTCATCGACGCCTGTGTGCAAGCGACCATTCTGGCCGTTGTGCTGTCGGCCCTGCTGCTGTTCGTGGTCTTGCGACGCCTGGGCGAAACCCTTTGCGTCCTCTTGCCGCTGCTCCTGACGTTGCTGTTCACGGTGGCGACGTGCCTGGCGCTGGACGTTCCCCTGAATCTGGCCAACGTGGTCGCCCTGCCTCTGGTGCTCGGGCTGGGGATCGCTTTCGGCATCTACCTGATCCTGCGGAGACGGGAAGCCGGACCGCGTTCCATCGTCCGGGTTCTACGGAGCAGCACGTCCCAAGCCGTGCTCTTCAGCGCCCTGACCACGATGGCGTCCTTTGGCGCGCTTGGGTTCTCGCCTCATCCGGGCATGGCCAGCCTGGGCATCCTGCTGGTGGTGGTGCTGATCCTGGCCCTGATCTGCGCCCTGGTGATCCTTCCGGCGCTCCTGGCGGAAATCGAGCAGTGGGGTACGGGTACGGGTTCCGGTCGCTAACGGTTGTTGCTTGTATTCCCTGACGCCGGGCGGAGGGCCGGCACAGGGGCCTGCCCCTACACTCTGTATTTCTGCTTTCATATCAATCCCTCATGGAAGGTCGTCAAATAGGAAGTCCTCGTCAACAGGGGGATTTCCGTCGTAGATCAGGAATTTGCGATGGTGCCGGTAGGCTTCCCGCGTAAAGAGGTACGGTTCGACGGCCGTGCTGTCCCGAAGCGTGACGGCTTCGTCCATTCCGGCCCGGTAGTCGATAAAACCCAGGAGGGCAACGGGGACCACGTATGGATTAGGCACGTAGAACAGGATATTCGTGACGACGCTGACGCCTAAATTCGGAAGATCTCTCACGGTGCTGGGGCCGATAAATGGAAGAACCAGGTAGGGACTCTCGTCTATCCCCCATACGCCCAGGGTTTGTCCGAAATCTTCATCATGGGCTTCGAGCCCAAGAGGCGTGGCCATGTCCCAAATTCCCAGGAATCCGAACGTTGTGTTCACGAGAAACCGGCCCGAGTCCTCGAGTCCCTGGGTTCCCTTGCCCTGGAGGAAATCATTCAGGATGACGTTGGGGTACACCACGTTATCGAAGAAATTGGAGACGCTGTTCCGGATGGGGCGGGGCGTATATGAGACGTAGGCATCGGTTGCCGGTTTTGCAATGGTGCGGTCGACGACCTCATTGACCCGGTCAATCTGTCGATTGACGGATTCGAATGGATCGTGATTCGACCTCTCGGGATCGGCGGACTGCGTCGTGCCGCATCCCGTCAGCACCGTGAATACCAACCAGCCGGCTGCCATACGCAGCATGGCGGCATTCGCGTGCGTTTTCGTCATGCTTCTCATCGAGCCGCCGGAGATTTGGGACGTTTAGAGCCCATTTGCGTTCTTGTTGATTTGGGATTTCAGGCGTTCGATGAGGGTCGGGAACCCGTCTTTTCGCAGAATACCCCCGTATTCGGCGCGCTTCAAGGCCAGGTCGCTGACACCGTTGATGCTGACGCTGATGATTTTCCATTGGTTGTGAACCTGGTGCAAGATGTAGTTGAAGGTAATTTTCCCGCCGTCGGATTTTACAAAGTGGCTGGTGACCAGTTTGCGATGACCTCTTTTCAAGGACGTTTCCGAAAGAATGGTGAATTGTTCTCCGCTATAATCCTTGAACCGTCCAGCATAAGTTGAAATGCTTAGGTTTCTGAACGTCTCGACAAAAGTGGATTGCTGGTTTGCATCGAGTTCTTTCCAATGTCTCCCGACGACCAGCCGGGCGATCGTGTCGAGGTCGTGCGTGTTTTCAACCGTAGGAGCGATACTTTGATAGCGGTTCGTGTAGCCGAGATCACGTCCGTTTTTCATCATGGTCATGATCGATGCCTGAAGGTCGGTGACGGTCCGTGTGGCTTCGCCTTCACCGGTAGAGGCATTGACACAGGCTCCCCACGCCATCAGGAAGACAACGGCACCCACGATATGTTTTTTCCACATTTCGCTCATCCGTATCTATGTTCAGTCATTCCTTCGACTCCGCCCCTACGGGGTTACGCTCAGGACGAACGGACTATCCCCACCCGTTTGCCCTGAGCGTAGCGCCAGCGCGAAGTCGAAGGGAACGGCTGAACACACACAATCCGTTATGCCGGTTTGATCGTTTCACGAGGACGAAGGTCCGCTTGATGAGAAGTACCAGATTGTGTTTTGTCCCGGCAACACACTCGCACATGAACAAGAACGTGGTTGTGTTGGTTACGAGGTTTCGGGGATGATGCGGAACCGGATTTCGTCCGAATGCGTGTAGGCCGATAGCTCGCTGCCGACGTATAACCCGCACCGGTGGAGTCCGGGTGTCCATCCTGATTCAGGCTGAGTGATAATGAAGTATCCGGTCTGGTCTCCCATGTTCATGATGACCTGGTCCCGGGCCAATGGGATCTGGTTTGCGTTCGATTTTGGCGTCTCGAAGAAACATTCCGCGCTGAGCGGCATCTCGTCATAGGAGGCGGTCACGAGCCCGAACATCAGATAAATTTGTTCCTGGGTATCCGGAAACGTGTCGTGCGGTTCGATCGGGATGAAATCATGGGTGCCGGTGGGGCGGTCGTCACGCATGACGAGGTTGGCCGGAATGACGTAGCGAAACATGCTGAAATCGGAATCCCGCCCCATCAGGGATGCTCTCGTGTAGATCTGCTGTGCGGGATTCAATCGTTCTGTCGCTATTTTGTGATACAGTTCTTCCTCGGTCATCGGGACCGGGGCATTGGGATCGACCGGGGGAAGCAACGGATTTTGTTTCGGTATCTCATCCGCGGGAATGTGTTTCTTCACCCGTTTGAGCCACGTGGCGATAGTTTTCGTGTTCAGCACTCTGAGGTCGGCCTTGGGTGGAACCTCCTTGGTTTGTTCATCGAATTCGAGGGCGGCGTCATACAGGATTTCAAAATAGGCGAGGGCTTCCGTCCATTTTTCCATCTTCATCAGGCAGCGGCCGATCCGAAAAAATGCGTCTGCATAGACTTCGTCGGATGGGTTCATCCCGGACATGCTTTCAAAGATTTGAATCGCTTCATCGCACCGGTCGAGACCCAATAAGGTCATCCCGAGTTCATGCGTTGCGGCGTAATCGTCCGGTTTGAGGGCCAGGAGTTTGCGATAGATGGGCTCGACTTCCGCATAGCGACCCGCGTCGAAGAGCCTCCATGCGTCCGCGCGAATGGCGGACCATGCTTTGCGATCCGATGCCGTCCCGCCGGGGCTCAGGATCGGCTCGAAGCGCCGGCCCCGCTCTTTGGTGGCTCCATAGATGACCGATCGCAGACTGTGGCCGGCCGCTTCTTCGGGAGAGCCGGGTTCGACGGTTCGCAGCACGTGTTCGACTTCGTCCCGTGCCCCGCGGCCATCCAGGACGTCCAGCTTGGCCCGGGCAAGTGCCAACCGCCACCCCACCATGTCCGGGATCATGGCCACGGCTTTTTTATACCACTCCAGGGAGTCCTCCAGACGATCGACTTTTCGGAGTTCCTGCGCCAGCCTGAGTGTGACAATAGGATTGTTCGCATCCAGTTGCGCGATTTGTTGAAATTCGGCTATGGCCTGATCCTGTTGTCCCGCCCGGAGCAGCACGCTCCATTTGGCCCAGCGGACTTCCAGGGATTCCGGGTGTTCGTCGAGTATCACGTCATAGGCTTCGACGGCTTCCTGGTGGCGACGGGACGCCGTGGCGAGAACGTCCGCTCGCAATTTCAACAGCCTGAAGTCATCAGGATATGCTTGAAGCCCTGGACCCAGGATGCGCAACGCCTCGCTGGGGTTGCCGTCGAACCACTCGGCTTCAGCACGTTCAGCGATCTCCTCGACTCGTGCCTGCCCTGCAAACACCTGCGCCATTGTGGACCCGAACAGTGCGACACAAAGGATGACTGCGAGGCCGCATTCGACAGACCCTGTGACAAACCGGTTAATCATGAAAGAACGCATGCTCCGCGAGAGCAAAGATTTTTGCATGAACCGTCTCTGGTTAATGTACCATAGCGTGACGAAATGTGGAAATTACAGAAACCCCCCTTCCCCCCTTGTCAGGGGGGGGGCAAGAGGGGCTTTGTCGTCCCCCTGACAAGGGGGATTGAGGGGGTTGTCTTTCACCATGAAACTGGTGCTGTACATTTTATTCGCATTCTGTGTCTGGTTGCCGGGTATTTTGTTTGCCGCGTCAGACCAGGCTACGGAACCTGAACGGGAATCACGCGTTTCACTGGCCATGGACGTGTTTCTCAGAAAACCCGTGAGACAGGTCTACGAAATTCACGTCCACCTGACGAATCATAATCCTGACCCCGTCACCGTCAATCTCCGGGATCTGCCATGGCTCCCCCCGAATGACGTTGGTTGGCTCTCGGCGTTTCGAATGGATTCGCGACAGAGTCGCATGCGGCATGACTCGTTCCCCGGGAAGTTTGGATCGCAGGGTATCCGGCTGGTTCCGGGTGAGTCGGTCCAGGGGAAGCTGATCCTGAACCGGCGGATGCCGACGTTATTGGAGGACGTCAGGTTATTCGGAGTCCGGCTTGAATGGGAGTGCGTCCATCCTTCTTTGCGCCTGGTGTGCCGGGGTGATGTTTCTCGTACCATCATGATCCTGCAAGGCGATCCGGGCGAGCCGGACGTGTATGCCATAGATGAACCGGCTTGCAGGCAATTGGAAGACGTGATTGGGTTTATCGATATTCCCCAAGGGCATGAAGTGCTGTTCCTTCGCACCAGTGAGTCCGTGATGAGCAACGTGGATAACGTGCAAGCCCTGCTTTATCAGGTGGATGACTACGTTCGGCAATGTCAACCGACGTGGACGAACAGTTGGGCAGTTGATTTTTTTGCGGAAGAGCGGATCGCGGGCTTTCTCAGGGATCACGAGGGCAGGCGATATTTTGAAAAAGGACTCTGGCAGCAGGCCAATATCGGACAGTACTCCAGTCAGATCAGGACGTTATACCGATTTCCGTGGAGCCGGAAGAACGCTGATACCGTGTACCTGTCGGTCTACCGTGACCCGGCGGGAAGCCGATAGCTGTGTCAGCGGTTCCGTGAGTCATGCTTGGGGCGTTCGGCGATCACACAGCGATCACACGGCGATGGTTTCGATCCGGGCGATTTCTTCCTGGGTGAGTTCCACACGATCGATGTCCAGGTTGTCCTTCATGCGTTGTGTGTTGGTTGTGCCGGTTATGGGGAGCATGCCCACCTGCTGCGCAAACCGGAAAATGACTTGAGCCGGCCCCGTGTTGCACCGTTCTGCAATAGCGCCGACCTCCGGGTTCTGGACAACCCCGCGATTCGCGGTGAGCAACGAAAACCCCTGGTACACGATGTCATGGTCCCGGCAAATTTCCCTGACGGCCTGGTCCCACCTTAATGCCGCGTAGCAGCGGTTCTGGACGACCATGGGTTTGACGTTGGCCAACTCGCACAGCAACTGGAGTTGAATGGCCTGGACGTTGCTGATGCCGATCATTTTGACTCGGCCTGATTGATACAGGTTTTCGAGCGTCGTCCAGACGTCCCAATCTTCTTGTTCGAGTTCCCAGCGGCCGTAGGGTCCATGCAGGACATAGGAATCGATAAAGTCCGTATGCAAGTGTTCGAGGGACCGTTCAAACGATTGCGCCACCTGTTCGCCCACGGGGGCCATGGGGTCATAGGGCGTTCGGTGATCTTGCCCGGAAGCGGGCGTAAATTTGGTTTGCACGAACAGTTGATCCCTCGGGATTCCCTGCTTCGCCAGGGACAGTAAGGCTTCTCCGACCTGAGCTTCGTGATAATGGATAAGCTGGTTCGCGGTATCGATGGCTCGAAAGCCGGCATGAACGGCCGCTTGCACGTACCTGTCCGTGTCCTCTTTCTTCCACGCCGTGCCGTACATGAAGTTGGGAATGGGAACGCCGTTGTGTGCAGTCACGGTTTGCATGGTTTGCTCCTGTAGGAATCTAGAAGTGTCCGGCTTGAACCAGGTCGTCGAGACAGTTGATGTCCAGCCAGTGTCCGACCGTGTAGAGGACGCGTATCGGGACGCCGCGTTTGAGTAGTTCCTGAAACAATTGCGACATGCCGGCTTTTGCGTTGTCGGGGTCGGCGAGCACGTCCTCAAGAACGTCGTATAACTGGGCGGCTGCGTTGGCCGACACCTTCAAGAACCCCATCCAGACGCCGTGGATGGATGCTTGCGGCACGTCCCGCCCCAATTGTTTGAGGTAGATATTCGCATTGAACGCTTTGCGCGAATTCGGCATGGTACATTCCGCGAACCCGCCGAGCCGGGTGTAGGACGTTTTGCCTTCCCAGACGCTGTCCACGGCAATCACCCAATCCTCGGGTTCCTGAAACAGGGTCCGGGGAATGTGCTTGTTGAAGAGGACGTCTCCATACGAAATGATGGTGTCCTGAAAATTTCCATTCTTCGATTTCAGCGCCTTGAAGAGGGAGACCAGTTCTCCGGTTTCGGCAAAATCATCGTTGTCCACGTAGGTCAGGTTGGGCAGCGACACGGTTTCCTTTTTATAGCCGCGAACGACGGTGACGTTCTTGATGCCGATCGTCTTGTAAGTCTCGACGATGTGCGACAGGATCGGCAGGCCTTGAATCGGCACCATGGTCTTGGGCCGGTCCTGCGTTAATTCTCCGAGTTCGTTCCCGCGGGACGCGGCCAGGACGATCCCGGCCAAGCTGGTCCCGTTGTGGGGCAAATAGCGTTTTTCGGCTTCCTGGAGTTCGGCGGCATCCTGAAGCCGGAAGATTTCGGCTACCGGCGCAATTTTATCTTCGATCGAGAACAGGTTCTCGTTTTCCTTCAAGGCGCGGGCGGTTTTCTGCATGACGGTCACGGCCGCGCGGAGGAGGTGATTGGCCCAGATCACCAGGGAAAAGCCGTGTTGCCGGAACACGTCCGTGAGCGTGGCATAATACTTGGTCGGCACGATCACGACCGGACAGCGGTCGCCCCATTCCTGCTTGAAGGCCAGGATTTCGTCGGGGACCGACAGGGCGCTATGGATGAGGACGGCGTCGGCACCCGCCCGGTGATAGGCCTCGGCCCGTTTCAAGGCTTCGGATAGACCCCAGCCGCAAATAAACGCTTCGACTCTGGCAATCAGGCAGAAATCCTCATCGGTCTGGGCATCCTTGCCGGCCTTGATTTTCCCACAGAATTCGTCGATGCCGGCCATGGGTTGAGTTTCGCCCTTCAAAAAACTGTTGGTTTTGGGAAAGAGTTTGTCTTCGATGCAGACGGCGGCGATTCGGCGTTGTTCCAGTTTCCGGATCAGGCGCTGCATGTTGTTGAAATTCCCGTAGCCGGTATCGCCGTCGAGCAGGATGGGGACCCGCGTGGCGTCGGACATGAATTCCAGGTGATCGAGAATTTGCGTCCAACTCGCTTCGTTGTTGTCCCTGACGCCGAATTGAGCGGAGAGGGTGAGCCCGCTGGCCCAAATCCCCTTGAACCCGGCCTCTTCCACGATCCTGGCGCTCAGTCCATTGTGCGCCTCACAGAGAAATTCCAACTGATCCGATTGCAGCAGCCCCTTGAACTGCCGTGTCTTGGAAGGCGTTGACGGTTTGTTCATCACGCTTCAACAATTCCACAAATGCCTGCCCATAAAACCCTCTCCCCCCACTTTGCAATTAGGCGAAGCCCCCGACATCTTTAATCGGGGGGCAGGGTGAGGGGGATAGCCGGGAAGAATAACAAAATTGAATCGATTTTGCTAAGATACGATCTCGCTTTCAATTTCTCCCTTCCGTCACCCCCCGACCCTCTCCTCCCGTCATCCCCGACCCCGATCGGGGATCCAGGGTTGTTTCTTCACCGACTGAGGAAAAAGCAAAGACACTGGATCCTCGATTAAAGATGTCAAGGATGACAGAGGGGGAGAGGATCAAGGATGACAGAAGGAGACAATGAAATGTGTCAACGAATTACTGAACACATACAGGTGTCAATAGCCAGTAATTCGTTGACACATTTTTCCCCTTCCTTATTTGCATCCGGAGAGATGGTGTTTTATGACGTCGGTTGAGTCCGTTCATCTGCGAGCGATATCATACGCGTAATGTACGTGTAAGGGGCGGGTATGCAAAAGAAGCTGTCAATTACCATAGACGAAGATGTCTCCTGCGGGTCTCCTCCGGCTTCCTCCATCCTTGCTTCAACCGCGGCGGCTCGCAATCGATGTCGGCGGCTTCCGGCATGGCCAGCAATTCAGCGATGCTTGGTTCCTGTTTCGTGGTCTCTTGATCGTCTTCCATGAGGGTGATGAGGCGTGGTTTGCCGCCGGTCAATTCATCTGTGGGTCGGCGGGCATGTTGGCGTAGAGGGCCATGTCCGTGCCCAGAGATCGGAGAATATTGCCCCATAGGCTATTGTGGTCTTGGCCGAACATTATGGCG
>JAJDZI010000096.1 GCA_022824735.1 Nitrospirales bacterium | reverse complement strand
CGCGCCCCGCCGCCGCTCGTACAGCCGCCGGAGCGTCTTCCCCAACCGCCGCACCTGATCCAAGTCCGCCAGGGCCTGCTGCCGGAGTTCTTCTTCTTCCTGCGCCTCGGCCACTTCCGCGTCCTCCAGGTCGTCTTCCCCCGGGTCATGCACCAGCACCACTTCCCCCACGCTCACGTCCCGCTTCTTCAGCCGCCCCCGCCAGGTCTCCAACGTCTCCAGGGTCATCGGCAGCCCCGCAATCGCCCGCGTCATCTCTTCCTTGCCTTCTTCGATCTTCTTTGCTAACTCGATCTCCCCTTCCCTTGAGAGCAAGGACACACCGGCCATCTCATTGAGATATAAACGAACGGGATCATCTATCCTGTTGGCCGTACCGGGAGTCAGATCGATTTCTTTCTCGGCTTCCGGCAACGCTTCTCCCGGTTCATCGGCCGGGGTCACAGGCTCCGTCTTCATTTGGGATTCGAGGCTTTCGTTTTGAAAGACGGCCGCCTGCTCAACGGGCTCCTCATCCAACGTGGCAAACAACGTTGAAAACTCTTGCGAAGAACCTTTCTCCGCGAGCAAGGGAGCGTTCACCCCTTCAAAGTTGGTTGGCTCTTTTTCCCTACTCCTCACCGGTTTCATATTTCGGAGGCCACTGTTCTTGGGCATCTCTTATTCCTCTTTCACGCTTTCGGGGATGATTAATAACTTCGTTCTCACGCACAACACGTAAAAGGAGAGAACGCGTGAAAAACCGTAACCCCCCATCGTATTGAAAAGAAAACGATGAATGCAAGAAACGCCGCAAAACGGGAACGCCATAAATCAGCGATTCCTTGATTCAGTCGCTCGGCGGTTCGAAGTGACCGGAGGGACGATTCTGCCAGGGGACCGTCGTCGTTTTCGCCTGCTTGAGCAGACTGCGAAGATTGACTTCGGCGGCGCGGAGGAGCTTGGGTTCGCCATGGCGCAGCAAGGCCGTGAGGAGCACGTACAAATCCCGTTCGGCTCGACTCCCGCGGAGGATCTGTTCGGTCACGGGATCAGGGGTATCAAGGTTGGGATAGAGAGAGTCTTCTTCGTCAGGATCCCCCAACAACAAATCGAGAGCCCAAGGGGCACTGTATAACCAGGAAGGAGGAATCGCGAGGGCCCTGGCCAATGCCTCCACCGTTGAAACGGAGGGATCTGTCTCACCGGCTTCGATCGCTTCGATGACGGAACCGTCGACGCCGGAATCGGCTGCCAACTTGACGATGGAGCATTGTCGAGCCTTTCGCCATTCCTGCAAAGAAAAAGACATGCGGCGGATCATAACGAAGAAGCCCGGCCCTGTCTATCTTACATTCCTTCCGGAGACACGGGTAGCCGAAACTGATGGACCAACCCGGCGTCGGGCATCGCCTCAAGGTCCCCATAAGGCGCCCCCACTAGTACATCGCGTCCTGCGCCGCCCAAAGAGAGCCCAAAGAGATCGGCCACGCCGGTTGTTTCCGACGGGTTGATAATCATGGATTGCAAGGTTCCGGTTTTTCGGTCAAAGATGAAAATCGACCCGGCATCAATTCCCGCAGCATCATGTCCCGGCGCGCCAACGATGACGTGCCCAGGGAGCAGAGCCACGGCTTCGCCAAAGTGATCGCCCTTCCCTGGCTCCGGGGCTTTCAATGTTCTCAGGAATTCGCCGGTTTTCGTATAGAGATACACAACTCCGGCTTCCGGTTGCGTGTCCCCTCGTCCCAAGGCGCCAACCACCAGCAACTCCGCGTCGCTCGCCAATGCCCATCCAAAATATTCATGTGTCTGAGGATCAGGCGAAACCAGGGTGCGTATCAACCTTCCATTGTCCCAATCGAAAAGAAACACCTGTCCATGATCGACCGGGTCCGTGCCGCCGAGCGGAGCGCTCACCGCCAGCACGGAACCCAAAAACGTCACGGCATGTCCGAACCCGTCAGCGGTTCGATTGTCCGCGTACGGAGAGGCAAACGTCCGGAGGACTTCTCCGGTGGCCACGTCAACCAGATGGACTTCCCCCACCTCAAAGTCCGTCATGGTACTCGCTCCGGGATCGCCGATGGCGACCAGCCCGTCCCGGGCAGCCACGGCATGACCGAACGCTGCTGCCGATTGATTGGGACTGACGATCACTTGCCGTGATTCTCCCGTGTTGCGATCGAATACCGTCACCGATCCCACAGGCCGGCGTAACGCCCCTTTTCCCTTGGGAGCGCCGACAATCACGTAGTCCGGCGTGAGGCTCACGGACAGGCCGAACACATCATCACCCATCGTCGAAAGAGGGGTGAACTCTCGAAGCAATGTACCGGACTCGCGCTTGAACAAGGACGCTTTTCCCGTTTGCCCACGGGCGCTTTTCGCATGAGGCGCGCCGACGAGGACTTGATCCCCTTCCACGGATACGGAGAAGCCGAAACCGTCCAACAACGTCGGCCTGGAAGATTGGAGGGTGGGACCCTGCTCCAAAGCGTGCAGGACTGAGACCTCCCCGCTCGAAAGCAAGAGGCACAGAACCAGGGGAAAAAGATGGACCATGGCTCGACGAACTTTCACGGACGTTCCGTTGCCGGCATTCCTTGTGTTCGGTTAGTCATGAAACTTCTTCTTTTTAAAAGATTACCGGCACGCGTTTCAAACAGAAAAGACAAGCGAAGCGCCCTTCGGCTCGTTGCCGCAGGTGACGAGTTATGGCAGAATACCGGGCACCATGATGGGAGACTACATGTGTCGTTCCTGACCCAACCCAATATTGTCATTGCACGTGCCATCGGCATTATTGCGATCGCGGCGGGCTTCCTACTCGGAATTGAAGGACTGAATCAACCGGATTCGATATGGTTGCCCATCGCGCTGACCCTCATCGTGACGGGCTTGTGCGCCCAAGTGTATGCGTTCTATCGAACCATCATGTACAAAATGCCCTCGCGGCACGTCCAGGACCGATGACTCAGACGTGCCGAACCGTCCCGCTATCCGCACGGGTGCTTGGGTCCATGGCGCTCTTCCTGATCTTGTCCCTCACAGCCTGCAGCTCCGGACGAGAAGCCTATCTCAACGGGGCCTTGAAGGAAGCGACACCGGAAGACGTTGTCGAACGGCTCGGAGAACCGTGGAAAAAAAAGACCTCGGCGTTAAGGAGCGAATCGACGTGGATCTATCGCTATGCGCTCACCCAGGATGAACTCGACCCCATGGGCGTCGACAAGCTGGGACGAAGCGTGTTCAAGGCCACCGAGGGCGTGACCGCCATGATGGGACTTGGCGGCGGCTCCGGTAATCCACTGGATCCGGGCGCCAGACCTCACTGTTACCACTACATCCTTACGTTTGATGACACCACCAAGATCCTTAAACGGTGGTTGCGAGAAGCATGCGCTGAGACTGATCTCTGACCTCGTCGTGACAGGAGCGAGTTCACATCCGGACAACCGATTCTTTCTTGGCCTGACCCAATCTTGCTTCCGGCGCTTGGCTCCCGGAATACGTGAACGTCAATCGTAGATAAAACCGCATGGGCAACGTTTTTCAATCCGGCGCATTTCTGCAGCAGTGTTTTTCCGTTCACCCCCTTTCGCTGAATTTCAAACTGTTTACCCAGCCCGGCACCATCGGCATCTTTTGCGTGAATTGCAAATCCCGGCATCGCCTGACCGTCGGAACCATTACCCGCGTCATCGGGGACGCGGAATGGAGCGAAGAAGACGCGAGCACCAAGCTGAAAACCTGCGCCGGCCAGCACCATGAAGCCATACACGTCACGGAAGTCAGCGTGGACCGGGACATCGTTCAATTTCGGTGCCGCAAATGCCGCACCGGCTTTCAGGCAACAGTTTCACTCTTCGAAACCTATCAACCGTAGGTTTTCGTCGGGCATCACAGATAGAGGAAGCAGAAAAGACTCCGGATCCTCGATTAAAAATGTCGAGGATGACAGGAGAGGGAGCAAAAAAGAGCCGCCCCTTCTCTATAAAGATAGAGGGCGGCTCTTTTCCGGAATGAACGAGGCCTGCGCGAAGGCCTTATCTGTTAGGCTGTGGCGTGTACCGAAGATACGGCTTAACCGCCCGGTGGCCCTTGGGAAACTTGGCGGGAATTTCCTCATCCTTCACCGCAGGGACAATGATACAATCTTCCCCGTCCTTCCAATTGGCGGGGGTAGCCACCTGATGCTTGGCCGTCAGTTGCAATGAGTCCACTACACGAAGAATTTCATCAAAATTTCTTCCGGTCGATGCCGGATAAGTGAGCGTCAGCTTGATTTTCTTATCAGGCCCAACCACAAAAACCGAACGCACGGTCATATTATCCAACGCGTTTGGGTGAATCATATCGTACAAATTCGCAACTTGCCGGTCGGGGTCCGCAATGATCGGATACTGAACCGTACATTGCTGTGTTTCATTGATGTCGTTGATCCAGCCTTTGTGCGAATCCAATGGGTCCACGCTCACCGCAAGGACTTTGACGTTCCGCTTGGCAAAGTCACCGGTGATTTTCGCCACGGTCCCCAATTCCGTGGTACAGACCGGGGTGAAATCCTTGGGATGGGAAAATAAAATGCCCCACCCGTCACCCAGCCATTCATGAAAATTTACCGTTCCTGCCGTTGTTTCAGCAGTAAAATTCGGGGCTTCATCCCCTAAACGAAGTGCCATGGTGTTTTTCCTCCTCTTAAAACTTACAAACAAGCACCGCCGGCAAAAACGACGCCGCGCTTTTGCATTCCCTGAGAGTTGAACTATACGCCTCATGGAAAAAGACAGTCAACAACCTCACGCTCCCCTGATACAATACCGCAATAAAAAACCCAAAAGGGCGGTCAATCCCGCCCTTTTGGGTTCCACTTCGCTTCTGAAAGCCGATTCTCTAAAAAATAGTATCAGGCCGATTGCTGAGCGGCGGCTGTTTTAACCACGTTGGCCGCTTGGGGACCTTTGGCTCCCTCCACCAGATCGAATTCAACGGGTTCGCCCTCTTTCAGAGTTTTAAAGCCCTCCCCCTGAAGAGCCGAATAATGCACAAAGACATCCTGTTCTCCTTCGACTCGAATGAACCCAAAGCCCTTTCGATCGTTGAACCACTTAACCGTTCCCGATTTTCGATCACTCATAAGCACCTCCCTTCCTCACGGAATCCTACCGTGGATTTACCGAAAGGCCCTAAAAAAAAACCGCAGACAGCCTTTTCGCCTTCTGCGGCAGAGCATATAAAATAAATACCATGTATGAAGACCTATCTGGAATAATAATTCCGCTACCGTCTATCACAGATTACGTAATCTGTCAATAACATTATATGAGCTTCCCGGCATGCCACGTGCGGTATGCCTGAAAAAAGCGCTGGAAAAACCTGAGAACCGTGGCCCGGGCGTCAAATCAAGGAACCTCAAATCTGAAACTGGGCTTCATACAAATTGGCATACAGCCTTTTTTTGTCCAACAATTCGGTGTGGGTTCCCTCTTCGACGACCCGGCCCCGCTCGAGCACGAGAATCCGGTCAACCTGCTGGAGGGTGGTCAGACGATGCGCAATGAGAATGGTCGTACGACCCTGGGTAAGCACGGCCAACGCCTCGCGAATTTTGACCTCCGTCTCCGTATCAATGTTCGACGTGGCTTCGTCGAAGATCACAACGGGCGGATTTTTCAACAGCACCCGGGCGATCGCCACACGTTGCTTTTGGCCGACGGACAACTTCACGCCCCGCTCCCCGATTCGGGTGTCATAGTGGTCCGGGAGTTCCATGATGAAATCATGAGCCCGGGCCGCGACGGCGACGCGCTCGATGGCCTCGTCTGTCGCAGAAAGATCGCCGTAGACGATGTTTTCACGGATGGTCCCGTTAAAGAGAAACGGTTCCTGTTGTACCAGACCAACCTGCGAACGCAAAAACGCCAGGGGCATGTTTCGTACGTCGACGCCGTCCAACGACACCATGCCGCCCGTCACGTCGTAGAACCGCATCAGGAGTTTAATGATCGTACTCTTGCCCGCGCCGCTCGGGCCTACGAGGGCGATACGTTCCCCAGCTTCCACACAGAAGGAAACATCGTGCAATACCTGAACGTCCGGCTTGTAGGAAAAGTCCACGCCTGCGAACTGCACGCTCCCGTGAAAACGGGCTGCCGGCGCCGCCACCCCGGGCCGGTCCCGCACGTCGGGTTCGGCATCCAACACGTCAAAGATGCGTTCGCTCGACGCCAGGGCGTGCTGAAGCATGTGGTTGACGGAATGGATTTGGTTGACCGGCACGTAGAACAGGGCCAGATACGATACGAACATGACGAGTTCTCCCACTTTCAGGTCCCCCCGTGCGACTTCCACCGATCCCACCCACAGGATAAGCACCGTGCCCATGGCCCCGAGAAAAATCATCGCCGGTGAATACACGGACCACAGGAACATGGCCTTGAGATTGCTTTGGCTAACCTCGCGATTTCTGGCGTCGAATCGTTCCCGTTCGAACGCGTGACGATTGAAGGCCATCGTTTCCCGAATGCCCGACAGGGAATCCTGGAGATAGCCGCTCAATTCGGCCGTGTTGTGTCGAATTTCGTGGTAATACCCGTGAACGCGACGGGAAAATTTCACGGCGGAGACCATCAGGACCGGGATAGGCACCAACGCCAGGAGCGCCAATTGCCAATTGACCACGAAGAGGATCACGGTAATCCCGACCAGCGTCAATGACGCGGTCAACATGCCTTCCAACCCATCGATGAAAATCCGTTCTACGTGTTCGGTATCATTCATGATGCGCGACATGATTTCTCCGGTCGAGCGATCCTCGTAAAACCTGACCGAGAGCCGCTGAAGCGCGTGAAACACCTGTTGCCGGAGCTGCACCACAACGCGTTGCTCAAGGACGTTGTTGAACCGGATACGCAGGGAGTTTGCGACGTTCTTGAACGCGTAGGCCAGCACCAATCCGCCCAACACCCAAGGCAATAAGGAGAATTGGTCCGCCTGAATCACGTCGTCGATGATCACTTTCACCAACCAGGGCGGCAACAGATCGAACGCCGTAGTCAGGGTGGCGAAGGACAGGGACGTCAAGGCCAGGGAACGGTGCGGCCGCAAATACCCGAGAATGCGAAGGAGAACATTCACTGTGACTCCTCTTCTGTCATTCGCTTGTCCCACCCTCACCTGACTCCTCTCCCATCAAGGAAGAGGAAACACAGCTTGCGCCCTCGCCCCTGACGGGAGAGGGCTGGGGTAAGGGGGAGACGGGCTGGGACAACATAGAGGACACAAAACAGGAGGGAAGGACGTCTTGTTTAAATAACCGTTGACGGTTCTTGCTTCCAATACGCGTCGAATTCCTGTAACTGCGTCAGCGTGGAGAGATCCGTCATCCGGTCCACGAAGAGTTTGCCGATCAGATGATCCATCTCATGTTGGATGCACACGGCCAACAAACCCGATGCCTCGAAGTCCATGGAACAGCCATCCCGGTCCAGCGCCTGAACCCGGATGGATGACGGCCGCGTCACTTTTCCGCGCAACCCGTCCACACTGAGACAGCCTTCCCACATTTCGGCTTGCGCGGGACCGTAAAACACGATCCGGGGATTGATCAGGACCATCTCGGGAAACGCCTCCTGGCCGTCACAGCGCATCACAACGAGTTGTTCGGACCGCGAGACCTGAGGGGCCGCCAACCCGATACCCTCGTGCTTGTCCATGGTCGTGAACATATCGTCAATAAATTGCTGATAGGCGCGCGTCGGGATGATCGCCGGATCAACCGGTTCCGCTATTTTCCGTAAAACGGGATTCCCTATTTTGGCAATCGGCAACGTGGCCATCATATACTCCGTTGGTGATTCTCCCCCACAGGCTGAGTCCCGAACGTCACGTCGTCAGGAAACGGGCTTGGATGGTGGCGTGTCTGGCGCGGCTCCGCGATTCTTGAGCGTTTCCTCCCACCATGCCTTCCATTCCTTGGACCACTCGATCCGCTGTTCATGCGTGGAACCCTGCCAATCATGCGGCGGTCCCCCTCGCCGGGTCAACCGCCAAAGCGAATCGCGGGCTGTAATGGAAACGTATTTTTCCTCATCGCCCAGTAAGTCGATAAGAAGCGATACCGATTCCGGACGCCTCACGTGCTGGGACTCAAACGCCACGGCTCGCCGGACGGTATCCGAGGGATCCTTCACCAACGTTTGCAGCGCCGGGAGCGCCTCCAGCGGCGCCAACCGGACCGCGACGCGCAAAGCATGAGCCCGCACTCTCGTGATTTCCTCACCGTTCCTGGCCACGTCGAGCAGGTCCGGCACGGCCTGGGGGTCCTTGATAATCGACAGCGTTTCAATCGCATTATAGCGGAGCCGGCTCCCGGGCATCTTGAGCGCTTTCACTAGGACCGGCACAACCGGTTTCCCCAAGTGGACGAACTCAGCGATGATGTACAGTTCCTGGCGTCCTTCCAACAGAGGCAGCAAGGCTTCCGCCCGTTGCAACTCCTTGTCGGACAGAACCTCCGGCGCAGGAGCGGCCTGCTCGACTTCCGGGAATTCCGGCTCGGGCGGGGCGTTATAGGGGATTTGAACCGGAACGACGTACGCCAATTGAGAAACCGGAGTACCGCCTTCCGCCAGGGAAACCGATACACCGGCAAGGATGCTCCACGCCACAACCATCCATGCGAAACTTGATCTCATCCGTTGCCTCCTGCTCGAAAACCCCATCGTTTTAGTCTAGTGGGTTTTCCTCATACTGGTCAAGCAACAGACTTCCCTCTCCAAAACATCGGAAAGGGCCGGCCTCACCACGCGGTTCTTCCATCTTGATTTCATGAATGGTAGAATGTGCGTTTAATTCCGAACGGAACCATGATGACTGACGAGGAGGGTTTTCTATGAAACCGGTGCGATGGCTCCTTGGCTTGGGATTGGCGGTTGGACTGAGTGCCGGCCCGAGTTGGGGATATGAAGAAGTCCCCGTGCCCGATGGCGGAACCTTACAGGGGACGGTCAAGTTGATCGGGAAAGTCCCCAAACCCAAGGGATATAACCTCGTGACCCTGCCGGACGCCGTGTATTGCGGCCGCATCTCGACCGGAACGGGCTGGCGTCTTCTGCAACCCTTTGTCATCGGTCCCAATGGCGGATTCAAAAACGTCGTCATCTATATCGAAGAACTTCGCAAGGGGAAATCCTTCGATTACGTCCCGCCACGCATTGAGGCGGTCGACTGCAAATTCGAGCCGTATATCACTATCGTCCGTGACAAGAACGACATCGAAGTCGTCAACAAGGATCCGGTCTTTCACGACATTCAAGGCTACGAAACCTCAAAGTTCGGTGCCCGTGTTCTCTTCAACGTGCCCCTGCCCATGAGTAAAAAACTACGAAAGGCGGAGTTGCTGGCCGGCAAGAAAGTCAAGGACCGGGCAGGCAAGGTCCTGACTCAACCCATCAAAATGGGGAAACAGCGCAACCTGTTCGTCATGCAATGCGGATTTCACGCGTACATGGAAAGCTGGGGGTTCGCAGTCAAAAACCCCTACTACGCACTCAGCGCCAAAGACGGTTCGTATGCCATTTCCGGCGTCCCTCCGGGAACCTACAAGGTCCAAGTCTGGCATCCCATGGTTCAGAAAGAATATACCGTGACGATCACCCCCAACGGCACCACGGACTTGCAGATCGACATTGACGCGCCCAAAGGCCGGCTCTACGCCAATGAAGTGAGCGAAGGCACGCGCTTCGGCGTGGAATTGCTCGGGGACGTCGCCATCAAACCCATCGTGGAACTCCAAACCTACGAACCGTAGCTCATATCCCCGGTGGCAGTGTACCGCTCCGCAGCCCGGGTCACGTCTGAATGCCTCAATAATCCGGTCTTGACCCATTTACATTGAAACCTTATTATGGTTTAAACTTAATATGGTTTTTTGGCTGTTTTTCAAACGGGAGCCGGAAAAATGAATATTACGTTGAGCATTGATGAGGATATCGTAAAAAAGGTTCGCAAAATCGCCATTGACAAAGAGACGACACTGACAGCAATGGTGAGGGACTACCTGACGTCTCTCGCCAAAAACGATGAGATGACGCGGAAAGCGCACGCCGACAAACTGATGGAGACTTTTGAAAGATTGAGTCGCGACATGGGTCCTCGCACATGGACACGAGAAGATCTGTATGAGGAACGCCTGGGGCGATATGGCAGGTAGGGAGTTCTTCGACACCAATATTCTGATCTATGCGAGTGACCGCAGTGAGCCCGAGAAACAATCTCAAGCCAGACGGTTACTGAAACACGCCATAGAAAATGAGACTGGTGTTGTCTCTGCGCAGGTGTTGAGCGAGTTCTTTACCGTGGTGACCCGCCGCATTCAGGAACCACTCTCCATTGAGGAAGCTGAACAGGTCATCGAGCAACTCTCCATTCTGCCCGTCGTGGACGTCGATATGATGCTGGTCCGTCAGGCCATCGGCACGTGCCGGCGATACCGAATTTCCTATTGGGATGCCTTGATCGTGGCAGCCGCTGAAAAAGCGGGGTGCACGCGGATTGTTTCTGAAGATCTCAACCCCGGACAAACCTACCACAACATCGCCGTCGTGAATCCCTTTTGAAGCTTATTCCCAGCACTCATTCAAACCTTGTTCAGTGGAGAGAGACGAAATGCCTGAAACCGGCTCGTCGGTGACCAAGGCCACGCCCGTGTCATGGAAGTCCAGACCGGGTGTCTTCTCCGGCTTCCGGCCCGTCCTGACGAACGCGACCACCGCCTCGACCCCAAGGGATGCCATTCTAACGGGATACTGCATAGAGGTGGCGCCGATCGCGCCGGCAGCAACGTTCCTGACCCCCGGACAGCCGCCGTCCACCGAAACGATCAGCACGTCATTCTCCGCGCCGAAGGCCTTGAGCGCCGCATAGGCGCCGGCCGCTGCCGGTTCGTTGACCGTATACACCACATTGAGCCCCGGGTCCTCCCGTATCAGGCGCTCCATGGCGACCCGCCCCCCTGCTTCCGTGCCCATCGTCACACCACTCCCGACGAGACGGGGATCGTCTTCGTCGTACATCTTCCCGGGGTCCTTGACGTCGATGCCGAAACCTTTGAGAAACCCCTGGTTGCGCAACACGTCCACCGTGATCTGGGTATCGTACCCGTCCAGCGTGACAATCCTTGCGGCTTTCGCGGAAGCGTCTATTCTCGCCCTGGCCCACCTGCCGATCAGTTCACCGGCACTGAAGTTATCCGTCGCGAAGGTGGCGTCTACGGAATGCGCCGGGTCGAACGGAGTATCGAGCGCAATGACGAGCACACCGGCGCCACGCGCCCTCCTGACCGCGTCGGCAAGGGCCGCAGGAACCGAAGGGGTGATGAGAATACCCTGTGCGCCCGCAGCGACCAGACTCTCGATGGCCTCGACCTGGGTCGCTGAGTCTCCGTCGTACTTGCCCGTAAACGTGCGCAGTTCGACGCCGAGTTCGCCGACTTTCCGGAGTGCCGCATCCTTCATCGTCACAAAAAACGGGTTGGTCTCGGTCTTGGTGATCAAACCGACAAGCAGGTCGCCGGCCATCCCGGGGGAAGCGAACAGGCTGCACGTCAATCCCGCTGTCACGAGAAGGCGGATAATAAGCTTCATCTCAATCTCCTCTCATTGGAGCATGTATGGTGAGCGTCGTAGAACGTCACAGGTGGTTTCCCTCCAAGAATGCGCTTTCTCACGCTCGCCATGGACCTGCCTCCCCGATCTTCCACACCCCCTTCTCGCGGAAGGCGGGAATGGTCTGGCGTCGGGCGGCGTTGGTCACGGCCGGCGCCGAAAGCCCTTTCTGCTTGATATACTCCGACAGCCTGACGATCCTCTCCCCTTTCAAATAACTCAGCCGCTTGTGCAACGACTCCAGCAAAGCCAGCGATATGATCCCTTCCATCGTCTTCGTCGTGTTCTTCTCCCGATAATCGCTGAACGCTCGATAGTAGACGGCCTTTTCCTTGTTGCGGATGATAATGCGCGGCAGGCCAAGTTGGAGCAATTGAAAATTGATGATGACGCGCCCTATGCGGCCATTGCCGTCGCAAAAGGGATGGATGGTCTCGAAATCCAAATGAAACTTGGCAATCTTGTCCAAAAAATACGTGCCGAGATCACTGGAATATTCCAGCAAGGAGGTTTCTATCATCCGCTCCACGTGCTCGGGCGCCGGGGCGATATGCGCACCCACCCGCACGTACTCTCCCTCTCTGCGAAAACGACCCGCGATCGCATCATCTATGCCGCCGATAAGCATCTGATGGAACAGCACGATCAGGTCCCTGCCCAGTTCACTCTCCTTCGCTTTCTTGCGTTTATAGTCTATAACCCGTGCCAGATTTTTCGCTTCGAAAACCTCCCGCAAAGACACATTCCGTGACAGCTTCTGCTCCAACAGAATTTTCTCGGTTTCCTCAAGAGTGAGGGTCGAGTTTTCAATGGCGTTGGAATTGTAGACGTTTTCAGGTATTTCCACCTCGTCGATCATCGACAGCAGCGATTCCTTCCCCTGTCGCAATGCGTCATATTCTTCCTTTAAGACTTGGATGCGTTTCTTTATCAGTTTCGAGATTGGCATTCCTATATTGTAACAAATTCACTCGGTTATAGAAAATATTCGTGAATTTATTGAATAAAATGACTTTTATTCACGGAATTTATATTGAAAAACTAAACCGCCACCACTGTCTCCGTGTCGCCGGCGGAGAGGGCGTTCATGTAGGCGAGGATGAGGTCGCGGGTGCGGTAGCGGTCGAAGGCGGCTTCGTCTTCCTTGCGGACGATGGGGAAGGTGACCAGGACGTACTCCGCGTCTTCCTTGGTCAAGCCGTAGAGGTGGAAGTAGAGCGCATCGAGGCGGGCACAGGTGGCGGCGTTCCTCTTCGTTCCAGACAAAGGCGGGCCGGCAGCGACTTGCTAGACGATAGCCTGCTCAGATTTCGATGTTTTCGGCTTTTGCCGAGAACGTAAACTTTCAGTACGCTTGCTCCAAAACTCCAACTCTTCTTGTTTCAACTTCCCTGCTAACAATTGCCCGACGTATTCCGCACCACGTCTTTTCAAGGCGACACATTCCGGCTCACGAGTTGTCATAGTGAATGACCTCCAACGGAGAATAAATACCAATGTGACCATAGCCATTTAGCATATTGACTGCATTATATTTCGGGCTCTTATCAAAATGACCGATGTGCCTGAAATTCCAGCTTACTAATTCTTCGTCTCGGCAAGAGTCCAGCGCTTGGCCATTCGCTGAAGTTCAGGCAGATGTTCGGGCCAATCATGCAAAGTCGCCGGATCAACATCAGCCCCGTTCGGCCAGACCAACGTGTGAAATTCAGGATCAATCCGAACCTGGCTGAATAAGGCTTCATCCCGGAGTGGACCGAATACCTCGCCCTCCAGGATAGGTTGGAAATCAATGACCTGGTCCGTCTCATCATCGAAGCACACGCGAAGCGTGTAGGGTGCCCGGACCTCAAAAAACACCACGCGATAGATGGGATGATTCACGTCGTACCTGCACTTTTCCGTTTGTTGAGCCTATACAAATACCGAGGGAGAGACACCGAAGCGTTGTGACAAAGTGCGAATCTGCCTGACGTTCAGTTCCCATTTGCCGCTCAAAAGCTCCGACACGACCCCCTGGGACCCGACCTCCGGCAAGTCCGATTGGCTCAGATCGTGCTCTTCCATGAAGAACAGGAGCACGTCCGCTCCCCCGGATTCAGGCATGGCATGGTGTTGTTCTCCCCAGACGTGAAGTACGGTGCCAAGCGTATCAAGCAGCGAATAAAGCGGATGGCACGCATCGGCACCCACCTCATCAAGGAGTGCATTGAGACGTTCCACCGCCAAATCATAGTCCTGTTCGTTCCGAATCCTGAACAAGTCGCTCAAGTAATCGCTTAAAAAGGTTCTCAAGCGTGCGGGGAAATGCTTTCCACTGTGCCTGGCAATTGATTAAGGATGAGTTTCTTCAGTTCAACCTTGTTGCTCGCGTTGTCGATATCAATCCCGACCAACCGGTCATCCAGATCATAGTCAAGAACGACCCCTTCGGAAATTTCCTTACTTTCCGAACTGGGACGCCCTGATAAATCGATATAAAGTAAATCTGTCTCCGGATGATAGTTCAGCTTCATGGCTTAAACACCCTGCCGGGAAACGCATTATGTATGGTTTATCTTCAAGGGTAATAACCCTCAAGCGCTGCAGGTCGGATTTGTGTAGCCTAAACTGGGAGGCTTATATGTTTTCATGAAGCATTCGATTAGTTGCCGGTCTGCGTCGACAAGAGCTTGCTCGACTTCGATTCAACTTGCTCTACGGCTGATTTTCTTTCACGCGATCCCATAATTGATCAACTTGATCGGAAAGGTTGTCTATTCTCTCCGTAATGCTCCTAATGTATACGAAGCCGACAATCACGATTAACGCGGGTAAAACAACGGCAATAACTGCAATGAATATGGAAATAATTTGCAGATAGACAGTGATATTCATCTGTAATGAACCCTTATCAACTTTTTCTGGTAGGGTTCCCCTTCTTTGCTTGCTCGCTTTCCCATTGCAGCGCGGCGTCGCGAGTCGTGACACGACCTACTTGCTTGATGTGGCCGCTTTCCCCGAAATCCTGTTTGTGTTCTTGCTCACGCCGTTCGAGATCGTTCGTGATACCAGTATGCACAATCTTGTTGCCCTTCTTGAAATGATATTTGTAAGTATCTCTGGCCATGGGCCAAACCTCCTTGACTAGAAATTGAGACTGGACATGGGATTAGTTTTGATGCTTGGTCAAATACTCTCTCACTCTATGACGATCTTCGTTTTCTTTGTCTCCTTTGAAGTAAATCTCGATAAATTCAATGCGTTGTTCCTGCTCAAAATACGAGTAGATGACGCGAAGGGACGACCCTTTCAGATATCGGCAAAATAAGCGGGCTTTGACAATATGTAACTTTTCGTCCTGTGCGATGACGGCAAAATGTTTCTGGTTCCCAAGTGGGACAACGGAAACAATGTTCCGAAACTCCTCAAGATCTTGGGAAAGTGACCGGTATTTCCTGGCAAGGCGCTTCCGTTCTTTTTCAAATTCCGGCAGTTCATCAAAGGTCATCTTCATAGTTTCGTACGGAGTACCTCTCGTCACGATAAAAGACGCTCTCATACGAAAGCGGCTGGCCGTCTTGCGCAGATTTCCAGGGAATATCTTCGTGAGAATAGAGTTCTATCTCTTTCGCGTTTTTGTCGGAGAGACGGGCCAATACATCGTCAATATGCTCAACGTCGCGCGCAGACAATATCGCAAGGTTCGGTCGCTTGAGGGGAAGGTACTTCTTTTGAGTGTATTTAAAATATTGACTACTGACGGCCTCGATTTCTCCATCCTTTTGCATCTCTTCAAAAATCTTACCCAATTCAACCGAGGTGGGACCGTGATGATTTTTGATGTACGTCGCGCCCATTAAGTTTTCCTCGAACTTTTCGTAATAATCAAAGTCGATGAAATACAGCAGCTTGTGAAGCACGGTCTCACCTACATTCGGCTTGCCGCCGACTTTATTCAAGACATACAAAAGCACCTGCTTAAATATGTCGAGATTTTTTTTCTCAACGCGAATGCGGAGATCTCCGGTTTTTCGTACAGACTGTTTTGTGAGTGTCACGGTATGTCTGGGCTCGCGGGCCGACAAAAAATCTTCCAGCGACATATTAAAAATCCCCGCAAGCGTTCGGGCTTCGATGACCGTAAGCTCCCGCTCGCCGCGCTCAATGTGCATATAAGTCGGGCGAGACACCCCAAGCTCTGACGCAAGATACGCTTGCGTCATGTTACGCTCAGTTCGTTGCCGTTGGATAAATTTTCCAAGCATGGTTCTATCTTGCCTCGCTTTTTGCCATCCGCGTGAAGCTGTTGATGCATTTG
>JAJDZI010000003.1 GCA_022824735.1 Nitrospirales bacterium | reverse complement strand
TTGCTACAGTCGGCGAAGCTATGGGCGAAAATGTGGCGACGAAAGCAGATATGGCTGAAATCCGGGCTGAGATAGCAGAATTGAGGGCCGATGTCGCGAGTGACTTCAAAATTCTCTACCGGCATCTTTGGATTATGGCTGTCAGTATTGTTGGTGTAACAGTTGCCTTATTAAAGCTTGTACCATAGGTAGTCCTGTTCTTTCCTATTTTCCCTCCTTTGTTTTTCCCTTTTTCCAGGAGTTCTTTTGAAAGAGTTTTGTAAATATACCGTGTGTCCGGTTCATGCGTTGTTGTAACTCGTTTTCGAAGGTTTGCGCTCCCTCTTTCCAGACGTCGGTGAGATATCCCAATCTTCTTGCCAGGTAGGTCATGTCGTCGGAACCGGAATCCGGCAACACCAGGTCCTTGGCATTTCCGCGAACGATGCGCAAGCCGTCAATCACTTTTCTCAAGAACAGATAATCTTCCATCAGGATCGTTGAGTCGTAGCGTGAGAGCACGCGTGTTGCTTGAAGGGCTTCAAGTGCGTCCAGGGTATTAGGCGTATGCAGAGAAGTATGCCGGTAGCCATGCTGTATCTGAAGGTATTGCGTGGCATATTCAACGTCGATGAGCCCGCCCGGACTGTGTTTCATGTGGATGGCGCCCTCGGGGACCAATTCCCGGGTCTGTCTGCGGCGCAGGTGTAACGCGGTGTCCAATGGCCAAGAGTCCTGGCTGTACACGAACTCGTCCCGGTAACGTTCAATGCGACGGCCCAGCGCGGAGTGCCCCGCGACGTGTCGCAGCTTGATCAAGGCCTGCCGTTCAAACGGCGCAGCGGCGCCTCCCGGCTGATAGTAGCGTTTCACGTCTTCAAATGAATTCGCCAGCAGGCCTTTTTCTCCGTAAGGGCGAAGCCGGATGTCGATTTGAAAGATTCCCTCCTGTTTCGCCTCGATCCAATGGAGAAATTCCTGGACCAGTCGTTCGTAGTATTCCTCGATGCCGGGGTTGGAACGATCCGGGGCATTCGTTCCATAGACAAAGATCAATTCGATATCGGAGGCGTAACCCAACTCACGCCCGCCCAACTTGCCCAACCCGCAAATACTGAACGGCAGAGGACTTTTCTTCAGCGTGGCTGGCGGTGGATGTTTTCGGTTGACGACCGCCTGTGCCTCAACGAGAGCTTGTGCTAAGATCACTTCAGCCAGGGCGGTGAGCGATTTGGAGAACGAAAGCAGGGGCGTTTCGTTGAGAATATGATGCATGTCGATACGAAACAATTCCTGGTCTTTCAATCGATTCAAGATCGTTTTTCTGTTCTCCGGATTTCGATTCTTTCCAAGTGCGATCTTCAACGCCTTGGCGAGAGCGGTTTTTGATGAGCGGGCCTGGGGTTGGTGAAACGTTTCAACAATGGGCAGAAGGTTGACGTGTTGCCGGCGAAGGAAATCTTCCCATAAAAAATCGCTTGTGCCGAATACCCGGGCGAGATTGGTCAACGAATCTTTTTTGGCGAGCAAGTTGATCTGTTTTTTGCTGAGACGCTGTTCCAGCAACTGATCCAGGAAATGACCAAAATGATTCAACGCCTTGCCGGGGTCCGGGGCCCACGTAAGGGAGTGGGTAAATTCCTTGATGAGGGCAGCGGCAACGGTCAGTTCCTGTTGTTCTTGTGCCGAGACGATCTTCTTGCCGTGTCGATTCCTGACAAAAAATCGGTTGCGGACCCTGGTGCCGTCTCCATCAATCGTAGCTTTTGAAAAATACAGTCCTCTCATGGCCAACGCGTTCGTAAAGGCGTATAAGAAAGCCGGAGAATCCGTGCCCCTGATATCGACGATGGTATCTCGCATGGAACGCACATTGTTGAACAATATTTCCACCGGATGTACGAGGGCTGAAGCCGCGGTTTTTCTTTGGTCAAGCATTTCCACTAATTTGCGATTGACATAATTGCGGACTTCCTGGAGTTTCCGGGATTCGAGCAAACACACCATGCGGGATAAATCCCGGCGCAATTCCTGCTCAATGGCCGTATCGAACGTCGTCCCCGGGAGAAGGTGAACCTGAAAGACGTCCACAACTTTTCTTTTGAAAAGGCCCTGTCGTTGGCGGGGGCGCCGGACCGGCCATTTGGGTGCTCGCACGTGACGCAAAGGTTTCGGCGAAGAAACAGGGTCGTCATGATAGGTGAAAACAAACGCGTCACGTATGTCGAACCCATAGGCGGATAACAAGCCGCAAATCGTGGCAAATTCCGCAAAATAGTCGTAGGCGACGATCGTGAGCCGGTATTGATTCGCCTCGTTTGCTGGTTGAACAAGGAGTGCGCAGGGATCTTCCAGGGTCAGGGTGCCGGCCAAGGTCACGTGTTCCGCCACGGTCCGGGTTGAAAATTCCAAGAAATAATCCGGGTCCATGCGATCGAGGAAATCCTTGATTACGGCAGGGTCGATTCCTGGAGAGAGTGTTTCCAATTCCGTCTGGTCGAATGGCTTTTTCATGGCAATACAGTATACCGTAACCTGTGACTATCGTGGGAAGGATGAAATCTCAAACGTTCCTGATGCCGATTATGCTCAAGCCGCGTTTTCAGTCTGATCCTCGTCCTTTGCTGCTTTCTCCGAATTTAGCCTATTCGGAAGTCGAACGGCTGTTGGCGCCGTATGGGTTCCGAAATTGGAAAGAAGCCGATGCCAATCTTCAACTGATGGCCGGCGAACCCAGAAGCAGAAAACTGCTCGCAGTCATTCTTTCTGATCTCCTGCACGCCGTTTCAGTGACGGCTGACCCGGATCAAGCCCTACGGGAATGGGAGCGATACCTTGATACCGGCAATGCCAGAACCCAAGTGTTTGGTTTTTTAGCGCAGGCACCCCACGTCCTGCAATTGTTATGTGTGTTGTTTGGAAACAGCCCTGCGATGGCGGAAACGCTCATTCGAGACCCTATGCTCGTGTATTGGATCGAGCGAGAGCACGTCCTGCAGAACGTGCCTGATTGCAAACGCCTGCAAACGGTCTTGGACGAAACGCTTGGTCTTGTCCACACGTACGAACACAAATTCGACGTACTTCGACGTTTTCATCGCCGGGAAATGCTGCGTATCGGCGCGCGCGATCTTTTTCGCGTGGGATCCGTCGTGGAGACGATTGAATCCCTGTCACGACTTGCGGAAATCGTGATCCACGCCGCGTACCGGCTCGTTCATGAAGAGCTGTGTCAAGAATATGGCATTCCCCTTAATCGAGGTCGCGGGATACGTGAAAGCGGCCAGGGATTTGTGGTGTTGGGAATGGGAAAACTCGGTGGAGGCGAACTAAATTACAGCTCCGACGTCGATCTCATCTATTTATACTCATCGGGCAACAGGCAGATAAAAACCGCGAAAAAACCAATTGGTCATGAGAGGTTTTTTCAAATTGTTGCCATGGAGCTTACTCGAATTCTGTCGGCATCGACTTCGGAAGGACGATTGTTTCGGGTGGATTTGCGTTTGCGACCTGAAGGAGACGTTGGGCCATTGGCTTGGGCAAGCCGTGACGCCGTGAAATACTATCAAACGCGGGGAAGGACTTGGGAGCGGCTGGCATTGTTAAAGGCGCGTCCCATAGCAGGCCATCGGTATTTGGGGCAGACCTTTCTCAAGAAAATCCGGCCGTTTATCATGGGGCAGGAAGAACAGGGAACCAGGGATCTTGTCGAAACGGTTCACGCGCTCAGAGTTCAGATTCACCGAAGAGTCGAGATAAAAAAAGGGCATGAACGTAATATCAAACTCAGCCCCGGGGGAATTCGTGACATTGAATTCATGGTCCAGACGCTTCAATTGTTGCATGCGGCCAGGCACCCGCAATTATTCGAGTCGAATACGATGACAGGACTTCAGCAACTCCAGGCACTGAACCTTTTACAAGAGGTGGACGGAAAGTTCCTGGAGGAGGCCTATCTGTTTCTGCGTGACGTTGAGAATAAGATACAAATGGTTCATGAACTGCAAACCCATACATTGCCGCACCAACCTGCCGAATTGGCCAAATGTGCCGTCCGCATGGGCTATGCGGACCAACCCTCATCTTCTGCGACATCAAGTTTTCTCGCCCGCTATGAATCCGTCAGGACCAGGGTTCTCGCGATCTATGAACGACTGTTAGGTTCCTTATCGTCGCGTCTTTAATCGTCGGGAGTAAAGAACGACAATCGTTGATTCCTCCTTGATCTTTTGGGAGACGTGATTATCTGATGATATCGGATTGTTAATCGAGAATATTCAGGAAGGAATCGGTCATCATGGACATGAACCGCATGACGCTCAAAGTACAGGAGGCGCTGCAAGCCGCGTCTGCTCTTGCCATGAGCCGGAATCACCAGGGCATCGACGTTGAGCACGTGCTGGCGACTTTGCTGGCGCAAGTTGACGGGTCTGCCGGTCCGATCCTGGAATACAGCGGGGTATCCGGTTCCGCCGTGAGAGCCAAGACCGAACAACGACTTGCAAAAATCCCCCAGGTCCGCGGCACGGGAGCCGCTCCCGGCCAGCTACATTTGACTCAGCGCACGGCCACGCTGCTGGCTCGCGCCGAAGATGAAAAACAATCCTTGAAGGACGAGTACATCAGTGTCGAGCATCTCCTGCTGGCCATGGCAGCTCAAGACGGCGTGTTAAAGGACCTGGGGGTGACGCGCGATACATTATTGGCCGGCCTGCAACAGGTTCGTGGTCATCAACGAGTGACCAGTCAGGATCCTGAAGGGACGTTTCAGGCATTGGAAAAATATGGCCGGGATTTGACCCGTTTGGCGACCCAGGGCAAGCTGGATCCGGTCATCGGGCGTGACGAGGAGATCCGGCGAACGATTCAAATCTTATCGAGACGGACAAAAAACAATCCCGTACTCATCGGTGAGCCCGGTGTCGGGAAAACGGCTATTGTCGAAGGGCTGGCCCAACGGATCATCAAGGGCGACGTTCCTGAAGGGTTGAAGCGGAAACGCGTGGTCGTTCTCGACATGGGAGCCTTGGTGGCCGGGGCCAAATTCCGGGGAGAGTTTGAGGAACGGCTGAAGGCTGTCTTAAAGGAAATTCAGTCGTCGCACGGAGACATTCTCCTGTTTATCGACGAATTGCATACCGTGGTGGGCACGGGAGCGGCTGAAGGGGCCATGGATGCCGCCAACCTGTTAAAACCGATGCTGGCGCGAGGCGAACTCCACCTGATCGGAGCGACGACCCTGGATGAATATCGCAAGCATATTGAAAAAGACGCGGCACTTGAACGCCGGTTCCAGCCCGTACTCGTGGAACAACCGTCGGTTGCCAGTACGATTTCGATTTTACGGGGACTCAAGGAACGGTATGAGGTGCATCATGGTGTCCGCATTAAAGACGCGGCATTGGTTGCGGCTGCACGGCTTTCCCATCGATATATCGGTGACCGGTTTCTCCCGGACAAGGCCATCGATCTCGTTGATGAGTCCGCCGCGAGACTGCGTACGGAAATTGACAGTATGCCTGCGGCATTAGATGAAGTTTCCCGAAAAGTGATGCAGCTCGAAATCGAACGGGAAGCCCTCAAGAAGGAAGAAGACCCGGGTAGCCGGGCACGACTTGAAACATTGGAAGATGAACTTGGTGGCAAACGCCGGGAACTGACCGAATTGAAGCACCAGTGGGAAGCGGAGAAATCTGCGGTTGGACGCCTGCAACAAATCCGGCAACACATTGAAGATTTGAAGCACCAGATAGAAAAAGCTGAACGTGAATATGATCTTAATCGCGTTGCGGAACTCCGCTATGGAACGATGCCGAGGCTGGAGAGGGAACTCCAGGCTGAAGAAACACATCTCGATCGACAAGAAGGGGAGTCTCGTCTATTGAAAGAAGAAGTGGACGAAGAAGACATCGCAGTTGTGGTCAGTCGTTGGACGGGTATTCCGATAAACCGTCTCCTCCAAGGGGAAACGGAAAAACTCTTGCAATTGGGAGCGTTGCTTCATCAACGCGTGGTTGGCCAGGACGAAGGAGTTCGAGCCGTCGCTGACGCCGTCCTTCGAGCCCGATCAGGCATCAAGGATCCCAATAGGCCGATCGGTTCATTTCTATTTCTCGGTCCAACCGGCGTTGGGAAAACCGAACTGGCCCGGGCCCTGGCGCATGTCCTCTTTGACGACGAAGCCAATCTCATACGGATAGATTTGTCGGAATACATGGAAAAACACGCCGTGGCGCGACTCATCGGTGCCCCGCCAGGTTACGTCGGCTATGAAGAGGGCGGGCAATTGACCGAAGCCGTCCGGCGTCGTCCTTTCTGCGTGATTCTCCTGGATGAGATTGAGAAAGCGCACCATGACGTGTTCAACGTTCTCTTGCAGGTCCTCGACGACGGCCGGTTGACCGATTCCCAAGGACGAACCGTCGATTTCAAGAATACGGTCTTGATTATGACGTCGAATATCGGCAGTCAGGAAATTCTGGAGGCGCAAGAACGTGAACAAAACTATGAAGAATTGCGGGCCCTTGTGTTGAACGTCGTGAAACGACACTTTCGTCCGGAATTCTTGAATCGTATCGATGAAACCGTCGTCTTTCATCCGTTGAGCGCGAATGAAGTCGGTCGAATCGCGGAGATTCAACTGGAGCGATTACAAACAAGGCTGGAAGATCGGAGAATTCGATTGGAGGTGACCGAAGAGGCGCTGTCGCATTTGGGGACGCGAGGCTATAGTTCCATGTACGGCGCTCGACCGTTGAAACGCCTGATCCAGCACGACGTCGAAACTCCTTTGTCGAAGCTGTTGGTCAAAGGAGAGATAAAAGACGGTGACGCGGTGACGATCGATTGTCAAGACGGGGAGGTCGTGATCGTTCCCGCCATTCAGGAATAGACTTGCCGGCACTCCTCATTTGTCAGAGAGGCATGCTTCCGCAAGAAAGCGCGGTTATTTGGTTGCCGTCATAATAGCTTGGCGAAGACCGGCCGAGTGCTCATTTTTAACGGATTTGGTGACAAGAATATCGACGGGCCGAATCTTTTTTTCATAATAGGCTTGATTGGAATCATCGTCCGCATAGATGATCGATCCTTCCAACGAGAGCCCCGCATAGGCCCCTTTTGAACGAGAAAATGAAAGAAAGTCGGCATTCAAATTGGCTGAGGTCGCGCCCTCGACTCCGCCTCCGTAAGGTCCGGCTGCCACGGAGACGTCACCGCCCAGTTTAAAGGATGAGGAATAGAGTTTTTCGACTGCGCCTTGGGTCATGGCCAAAATAATGACTTCCGAGGCTTCCCCACCGAATTGAAGTCCAAAGCTGAGTCCTCCCAAGATGTAAAAGGCCGGTTCGCTCCATTCTCCCGTCTCGTCATCCCTGGCGACCAAAACTCCGCTGCCTCCATCCGCGCCAAAGAAGAAGGCAGCCTTCAATTGTTGCGGGATAATCAAAAAAGCTTTGGCTTCCTTGACGTGCTCCTGAAACCAGGCGAGATCCGGATCCTCCATGAAGCTGGTCATGGTATGCGTGGCCTTTTCAACAAGTTGTTGCTGGTTCGTACTATCAGCCCAAACGGGAGTCCAACACAAGCAAGCGAAAAGAACGGCCGTTATCCGGAAGAACAACGGAACATTGTGTCGTTGTTTGTTGTCTTGGTTTTTTTGTGACATGGATTATCCCCCCGCGAAAACACGATAACATGAGCTTTCTTACCTGCCGTTCTGCACTGCATTGTCTCTCATTTGTTAAAAAAAGCAAGAAAGATTTCCTCTCAAAGCGTCAGCCTCACATGTATTCAAGGTTACTCGCCCATCACTTGGACGATGATCTCCCGAGAGCGTGCCCTTGTATCAAAATCGAGAATAACAATTTCTTGCCAAGTCCCCAAGAGTAATTGATTGTCGGCAAAGGGAACGGTCAGCGATTGGCCCTGGATTTGCCCTCGCAAGTGACTGTGCCCATTGTTCTCCCCGTGATTTCTTACGTTATGCTGCCAGGTTGAGTCTGCCGGAATCAGGGTATCCCAGACGGTTTTGGTGTCGGCGCGCAAACCCGGTTCATCTTCAATGATAAGCACTGAAGCCGTCGTATGTTTCACGAAGATCGTGACAATGCCGGCTTGCATAGGCGTGGAGGTAAGGAAGTGCCGGATGCGGTCAGAGATATTCTCAATGTGCGAATGGCCTTGCATCGCGATCGAGAAGTGATGAGTAAGAACAGGCATCGGATTGTCTCTCTTGTCTATTGGAGGGAGCGAAGGAATTGTTGTTCAGATTGTGATAATGTTCCTCCTCGGGCTGCCTTGAGAATGGAATCAAAATTTCCGGAAGCCGTCAATTGGCGAACCGCTTTGACGACTCTTGTCCGTAAACGCCCCTGTCGTTTTAATGAATCGAGGTAGCAAAAGGCTTCGTGAAAACTTTCTTGTGATCGCACGTAGTAGTCTGCCCCACGCCGACGATTGCTATAGGCTTCCAACTGTTCACAAGTGACCAGGATCTCTCCGAGTTCCCTGACCCAGTCGGGAGACCGTTCCAGTTTTTCAGGATAATAATAATATAACGTCACTTTTTCCATCCATGGCAGCCAACGAATATCCAGGCTTTTCAAGAGGGGGGTGATTCTTGCGAGTTGCCGACGATGACGACGAGCGAATCCCAATCGCATTTCAATGTGTTCATATGTCCATTGGGTGAGCGGAAATCCTTGTTCGGTCAATGCATCTCGATAGGTTTTCATAAAGGCTTCGGTTTCCTTGCCATAACTCGAACCGGGGTGTCGCAACCGCCATTCGGCGGGTCTCGTGGGAATATTCCGGCTACGCGCCCATGACCATATTTTGCCGAAAAGCCGGCGCTCAAGTCCGGCCCTTCCCAAATCATGCAATAAACAGGCAATCTGAAACTGTCGGACACGTGAGCGTTCATACGAGAGGTGCTGGGCCACGACCGCACACATTTTCGCCGTCCGAAAGGCATGGGCCTTGTCGTAGCCCCTGATTATGACATCCGGTTTATGCGGATGCGGATAGTCATAACATTTGAGCAGCGCGCCGGCTACTGACCGCGACACGAGAAGATGCGTGTATGAATAGGGCAAGGAGCATACTGCGCGGGAAACCGGTTTCATGGTCACGAAACTGTCGATAGAATAACGAGTGGACTTTCGTTAGAATGGGGGAGGACCATAACGGTGAATTCCTCAGACTGTCAAGAAAACGCCGCGATGACCATTGATGCGACAAACGGCCCATAGCGAAACACCGGTTGGTCTCACTCCCAGGATTTTCGCCCATCAAGATCAGGAATGAAGAGATGCCTTCCAAGCGCAAGAGTCTGATTCCGATTCTCCTTCTGATCATGATCGTTTGCGTTGTGGGCGTCGTCTATCTTGCGACGTTCCACGCGGAGGACATGCAAGTCGTCGTTCGAGATCTTGTCACACGATCATTCGGAGATCACGTCGTCATCGAACGCATACAGGTAAAGTTTTTCCCCTATCCTCACCTGGAACTGGGAGACGTCAGCATTCAAGACCCGGAGCACGGCACCCAGCTTTTTCAGGCCGCGCACATTCAAATGGATTTGAATTTCTTGTCCTTCGTGCAGGATATACCCCTGCCGCATGCCCTGATCATTGAGCATTCAGTTTTTAATCTCAAGCGAAACGAAAACGGACAATGGAATTATCTCAACGTTCTTCAAGGGGAATCATCCGATCAGGTGCAGATAGGGACGTGGCTCTTGGGGCGTTCATTGAAATTGACCAACGGGACCGTGCATTTGGAGGATCGATATCGCCGTGAATCCGCGTTTATCATTCACGCGGAAGACGTAGAACTACAAGTCGAGCGACTCGTATGGGATGGCCCTACGGAAATGTTTTTGTCCGCGCGGTTTTCCGAAGAGGGCATGGGATCCGTGCTCTCTGCTTATGGAACCCTCCAGGATGTTGGCGGTTTTCTCAAGGAGGGAAATGCGCCGGGACGTGACTCGTCGCCTCAATTCGACATCCATACTCGTATGGACCTTGATCGTGAAACGCTCGTGCAATTGGCTGATTTTTTCGACGTGCATGAAGTCCCGATTGGGTTGCAGGGTCGAACCAAGGTCCAGGGGCACCTCCATTTCGCTCCCGGCATTGAAGGGTATGATCTGTCCGTATCCGATCTTGTGGTGTTAACCGACAGCATTGATCTGAATTCAGAAATCAGCGTGAAGGGTTTGTGGCGACCTGAACCGCCGACCTTTTCAGGGCAATGGTCCAGCGCACCTGTCGCCATTCAACATTTACCCCAATTATTACCCGAAGGACTGATTCCGTCGGAATTGTCCGATGCCATGCATCGTCAGTCCGTCAGCGGAAAGATTCAAGCGGTTTCAGCAACGTTCACCAGTTCCTCCCGCAAAGAAACCGGCTATACACTGACGGGAAAGTTTCAGCTTTCGGAAGGAAGATTGGATTTAGGACCTGAACTGGGAACCGTCAGGGAGATAACCTCTACCATCGACGTCGGGGCTGATAAGATTCGGTTCTTCGACTTTCATGCCCAATATGAGGAGTTTCCCGTCACTCAAGGCGAAGGAACGATTGTGTTTGCCGAACGAGGACCTTGGTTGACGACAGAATTCAAGGGGCAGGTTTCCGCCTCAAACATTATTGGCCTTATACAAACCATTGCCGGGTGGAGCATGCCGGAACGACCGGAAGACGCTTTACAAGGCAAGGCCGGGAGCGGATTGCTCGTGTTGCGCTTTGCCGGACCACTCAGGGATCCTCAAGCCATCACGTTCCAAAGCGCCGAATACCATCCTGAACGGATTGCCCTGCAATGGCCGGGACTACGCATGCCTCTTACCCGAGTGGAGGGCATTGTTGCCATTTCAGAAAATCATCTTCGTTTCGAAAATATTACCGGACTCTATGGCAATAGTGATTTTCACGTCCAAGGGACGATTGCGCTCGAAGGTGAATCTTATACTGATGATTTGAGAATTCAAGGTCATTTCAGCGACAGCGATCTGCGAACGTTCTTGCCTGATGCGGCACTTCCCAGGCAAGAAGCAATTTCAGGCAGGTCGCAGTATCTCCTCATGGTGGCGGGACAACTGCGAAGTCCCTCGGTGAAAGGAAGAATTTCCCTGCAAGGACTGGAAATGCACTTGCCGGGCATTCTCTCTAAAGCTTCGAGCCTGGCCGGCCATCTGGATTTTCACGTTCGAGTCGACAAAAACCAGCAGTTCACGTTTGAAAGCATGGCTCTGAGCCTGCCGTCGGTTCGCTTCGCCGGAAAAGGAAAATTTCGTTACGACCAAACATTGACGTTCAATGCCTCACTGACGGCCGAGCCGATACGCTTCGAGTCGTTACCGCCGGACCTTGAATTATTTGAGAAGACGATTTCCTCCGGGACCATGGAAGGAGTGCTACACCTTCGGGGAACGGGAGGTGATTGGAGGTCATGGAGCAAATCGGGGCAAGTGACCTTAACGAATGGGGTCATCAACGTCGAAGGAATCCGGTCGCCGATTTCCCGGGTGGCGCTTCAAGTGAAACTGGCCGGCCATGCCGCCGAACTGAAACAACTGCAGTGGAATCTTGGGAACAGTCAAACTCAAGCCAAGGGATTCGTCCTCATGTGGGACAGTAGGCCGAACATGAAGCTGTCGCTGACTGCGACTCGATTCGATCTCGATTTGTTGCTGCCGAGAGACAATCAACGTTCTCCCCTTCGGGAATTTTTGGAGATGATTGCCGGCAAGGCGACAGTCTCCGCAAGATTGCAGTTTGATCGTGCCTCGTACCACAACCTGAAGGTGCGAAATTTATCCAGCCAACTGACTATCAATGAGGGTGTGATCCGTGTGGATCGCATTCGTGGGAAAACCGACAACGGGACGATTCAAGGGCGTGTGTCGGTCAATCTGCCCGTACAGCAGCCAGCCGCGGTCAAGACGTGGTTTTCGATCAATTCGATTCCATTGTTAACCTTGGAAAAAACACTTCTTGATAAACAAACACTCGACAAACGATTGATGACAGGATTACTGACCATGGAGGGCACACTACAAGGACATGGCCGAAATCCCCTGGGCGTGCTTCCGACCCTCAAGGGCACGTTGAAACTGACCATTCAAGACGGCCGGATCAAACGAGGGGTCGTGATTCCTAAAATTCTCGCCATCATGAACCTGCCGAATATGCTACAGGGGAAAGTGGATCTTGAAAAAGAGGGGTATCCTTTTGATCGGCAAAATGGAACGTTTACTATTGCCGACGGACGGGTTGTTTCAACGGACATGGTGATGGATGGCCCTGTTGTGAAAATGACGGCCGCAGGACAATACGACTTGATAAACGATGATTTGGACGTGGTGGCCGCGGTCAGCCCCTTGGGTTCGTATTTTGAGCTTCTCAAAGAAATTCCGTTGGTGCATCTCTTGCTTGACGATGAAGAGCAGGGAATCGACTTGGCCATGTTTTCGGTCAAAGGCCCGCTTCGGAATCCGGAGATTGAGCCGCTGGCCGTGGAATCGGTGGCGTTTGGATTAAAGGGATTTGCCAATTTGGCATTGTCGATTCTGAAAAATACAATCACGTTGCCACAGAAAATTTTGTTTCCTGAGGACAAAGCCGGCGCTCCATCGCACGAATTCGAAAAGCAAGAATCCGAAGATGCGTTCATGGAAACGTATTGATCGTTTGAATGCCCGGGACTTTGGGGAACGGATGAACGGTTTTTAACATGATTCCCACAGTGGAATGGAAAGAGGGGCGCGTGTGGCTCCTCGATCAGAGCCGGTTGCCTAGCCATACCGAACTGATCGAGTGTACGGACGTGGCTGCCGTGGCATCCGCTATTCAAGAGTTGAAGGTACGGGGTGCGCCGGCTATTGGCGTGACCGCCGCCATGGGAGTTGCATTGGGAGCACAATCCGTTTTTGAAACCGATGTCGCGGTATTTGAACGAAAAATGATGGTCATTTGCGATCAATTAGCCGCCACTCGCCCCACGGCCGTCAATCTTTTTTGGGCTCTGACGCGAATGAAGACCGTTGTACGGGAAAATCGTGCTTGCACGGTAGCCGAGATCCGGACCCGGCTCGTGCAGGAAGCCTTGGCGATCCAACAAGAAGACATTGCCATGTGTAAGGCCATGGGCCAACAAGGAGCCGGTCTTATCAAGGATGGACAGAACGTCTTAACGCATTGTAATGCCGGGGCGTTGGCAACCGCCGGATACGGCACGGCCCTGGGAGTGATCAGGGCAGCGTCGGAGCAGGGGAAACAGGTGCACGTCTTTGCGAATGAGACCCGGCCCGTTCTTCAGGGCGCCCGATTGACGGCATGGGAATTGATGGAAGACGGCATTCCCGTTACGCTGATCACGGATAGCATGGCAGCCGTTGTCATGCGGCAAGGCAAAATCGACTTGTGTGTGGTCGGTGCCGACCGGATTGCAGCGAATGGAGACGTCGCGAATAAAATCGGGACCTATGGCGTTGCGGTTCTTGCCAAGGCCCATGACATTCCCTTTTACGTGGCGGCGCCTTCTTCGACCATCGACGTGTCAACTCCATCCGGTTCCGCTATTCCTATTGAAGAACGTCCTGGTCATGAAGTGACCACCATCAATGGAGAAGCCTGTATTGCTCCCCAAAATGTAGCCGTCTTTAACCCGGCCTTTGACGTGACGCCTGCGAAATACGTCACTGGAATCATTACGGAGCAAGGGATCGTGTTACCGGAGCGGATTGCAGACACGTTTAAGAAACCTCTGATTTAATATACTATCGGGCGCATGGCTGCGTTGTGTCCTCGCTCAACCCTCACCTATCTCGTTTGATAAGCTTCGGGTTTCGCTCCGGGACGCCTTGCCCTGCATCCCGCTATCACACTCAATCAGAGGTTCCTTAAGGGCTAGGCGAACTGCCTGAGGCAGGATGGAATATGAACGATGACGTGACCCGTCAACCGCGTTCCGGTTGCCTGATTTACGATTCTCATTGTCGTCTTTGCGTGGCAGTGAAGAGAAAATTGGAGCAACGTTCCACACGCGTCCGGTATCTCCCCTATGACAGTCAAGATGCCGTCGAATATCTGGGAAGCCGCCACCAGTCTGCCTCCCGGCCTCCCATGGCCTATTGGATCGATGAACAAGGGACCGTTGTCAGCGGACTGGAAGCATTTCTTCCGTTCCTGCACGGCATGACGAGCGGAAAACTCCTCCTGTTTTTCTGGAGGTTCCGCTTGTGCCGTCAAGCCATGACTGCCGGCTATGAATGTGTCGCGAGATATCGCTATCGGTGGTTTGGTGCGAGTGAAGAACCCTAGACAGGGATTTTGTCAAATCCAGTCTCAGGAGGTTTCCTCAGGAAGACGAAACTTGAGGGCCTCTCCTTGGACCTCGACTTTTTCCAGAAATTCCTTGAAACCTTCAGTGAGTACTTCCCCGATCAGTTTTTCCAGATCTTTTTCGGAGAAGAATACTTCCTGATCCGTTCCACCCACTCCAACGACAATTCGAACAGTACTTTCGTCGGCCGCATTATGGACGGTGAAAGCCATGATCGTGTCGACTTCGAGGTGGGTAGCCAACGATTCATCAGTCGCTTCGACCTTGAATTTTTGGATGGCCGGCTCAATCCTGACATTAGCGGAACCAGCGCCATTAACCGGTGCGGCAGAAAAGCCCGCCTCGTTCAGGAAATCGACGAAAGAATCCGTCACACGTTGACTCAACGTGCCGTCCATCACGTCAAAATAGGTTTTGCCGCCGCCGCGGATTCGCGTGCCCAAGTGCTCTGATGGTTGCCGTTTATCATTGAAAGGAGAGACTGCGACCGTGAGGGGCGACTCTTTGGACTCCACTGCGGATTCGACGTGCTGGATACGCAATTTGGTAATTGGTCCCGGGCCTTGACACCCGAACATGAACAGAACGGCCAAAAGAAATCCAGTGAGACACCATGGTTTCATGAGGCGACACTCCTTTTTTTGTGTGATTCGATAGGTGGTGCTGCACATTTCATGAGCGCCTTCCATCAAACAATTTCGGCACCCGCTATTCCACGAGAGGTTTGTCCATAACACTATGACAAGCCGACAAGAAAATACAAGGGTTATCTTGAGCAGAAAACCACATTTGACTTTCATGCCGGCTCCTTGCCACTATGAGACCGGTTTCTTTTAACCCCTTTTCCCCTCATGTGGAATCGAAATTTTCTCTTCCGGGCTCATGAAGCCGTCCCGTTACCCGAAACGGAGAATGACGTGTTTCATGAAACAGATCCGGCACTGGACAGTTCGGGATTGAACATGGACAAGTATATTTCGGTTTGGCTCCAAGGGGATGGAGAAAACGATCACCCCCTGGCGTATACCAACGTTTACGTACGTACCGCCACGCTTGACCCCGTCAAAAAGGTCGGATTTTTACAGCCCCTGCAAGGCCGCTCCCACCAGATCAGGCAAATGCTTTCCCCGGAGCAGAAGGCATTTTTGAAAGATTGGCTCAAGAACACGAATTCCACGGCTTGGGAAGAAGCCGAAGAGCATTTTCAAAAAATTTTTGAATAGGCGGTTTGCCGGGGAATCCAATCCTGAGGCTCCCTGAGTCCTTCGATTCACTCCTTTCCCCTATATGGACATACACGTTGATGTGGTTGTCGTCGGTGCCGGAGGCGGGGGAGCAATCCTGGGTCTCCTGCTTGCCGGGAAAGGGATCAGGACTCTCATTCTCGAACAGGCTTCAGGCCCTCCCCACGGGATACGCGGAGAAATCCTCCAACCGAACGGGCAAAAAGTTTTGGATGGTCTGGGCCTGTTGGCTCAATTGCCGCAACACGCCGTACAGCCCGTCCGCCATTTTCATTTTCGGCAAATTGGGGGACAACGGCTGTGCTCGATTGATTATGATGAATTGCCTCCTCCCTATAATCGCGCCCTCGTCACCTTGCCGCACGTCGCGCACCGGACAGTGCTCGAAGCCTTGGAAAAGGCAAATCCCGGGAGATTGTGGTACAACGCGTCGTTTACCAATGTCTTGAAAAGAGGCGAAACCATCATAGGGGTGGAAGCGGACGTGCAAGGCAAGCCTGTGCGTATCTCTGCCAAATTGGTCGTCGGGGCTGACGGACCGGCATCCAGGGTTCGCGAAACGCTGAAAATCCCCACCAGGCTGCACCGCTATCAGGACAGCTATCTCGTTGCCATCCTGGACTGCCCTGACAAATTGGAGGAAGCCCAGTACTTTCTCGGGAAACGAGAAATTCTGGGTTTATTTCCAGCAGCAAAAGAGAAACTTTACCTGGTCTACCTGATCGATGCCCAATCCCGGGACGCGCTACACACGGCCGGGGTGGAACCCCTTCAAACACGCTGGTCCGCTATTTACCCCGAGTTATCAGCCACGTTTCATGGCTTCACGAGTTGGGAACAAACAACGGTGATGCCTACGGGTCGAACCCGAGTGCGAACGTGGGTCGCCGACGGGGCCGTACTCATCGGGGATGCCGCTCATGGAATGAATCCCCATGCGTCTCAAGGGCGCATGCAAGCTATGATCGATGCCACGATGTTGGCGGATCTTGTTCCTGCGTGCCTGGCGGAAGACAATTTTCAAGCATCGCGTTTAAAGACGTTCGAAAACAAGCGCCGGCCCAAAGTCGAAATGCTGCAACGACTTGCTGATGAAGAGGCGTTTTTTTGGAATACGGGCAATCCGGCGCTCGCGTGGCTGCGCGACCGGGTCTTTTCCACCATCGACCGAAACCGGCGGCTCAAATACCAAGTCCTGACTGCAACCGCCGGACTCCGTGAGACTCCGCCATTCGGGTTATTGGATCGCTTTCTGGCCCTGGGATTCGTGCCTGATCCCCGCGCTGACCAACGATCACCTCATGCGCTTTCGTAAGATGAAATTTCACGGCGCATTACGGATGAGGTCATAAGCATGTCTGCCAATCCGCCTTGGACGCAACTTCAGGAAGAAACGCATGCTCCGCTCCGCGGCTTTCTCCGGTCCATCAAAAAACAAAGATCTCTCGAATCTCAAGCCATCATCGTCTATGGCAGCGCGGCGCGCGGTGAATTCCTGGAAGGCTATTCCAATGTCAACGTCCTGGTCGTACTTGAACGGATCACGCAGCCTGTTCTTCAACAGTGGAGCGGTATTCACAAACAATGGGCCAGGGAAAAAATCGTTGCCCCGTTGTTTCTCACGCACACGGATCTTCAACAATCCTCAGACGTGTTCCCGTTGGAATATCTGGACATCAAGGAATGCCACGTGCTGCTCGAAGGCCGTGATCCGTTCCCGGAATTGCACGTCGATCCCACGAACCTGTTTTTCCAATGCAGGCAGGAGACCCACGCGAATCTCCTGCGGGTTCGCCAATGCTACGTCGAAGGGTGGGGAAGGATCGAAGCCATTCAAACCGTGTTGCCCCTCTCGTTAACCTCGCTGCTCCCGTGTCTCCGCGGCCTGTACCGCCTGTTGAACCGCCCATCGAACATGAAATCCCAGGAAGTGCTGGAGGAATTGCAAACCACGTTAAGTGTGGAGCCTTCCGTGTTCCAGGAAGTCTGGCGCTTAAAGCGCGGTCTCAGCACCCCCGGGAAACATGAACTGCCCAAGCTCTTGGAGCGATACCTCGCAGGCTTGGGGCAACTCGTAGATAAGGTCGACTCGATGAAACACGAAGCACGGTTTCAATGAGAGTCCGGCGTTTTATTTTGTGTAGACCTGATGCATCACAACTCATCTATAGACATAACCGACGACGACGAGTATTGTGAGTAATACGTTTGATACTGTTCAGGCGTTGATTGCCGAGGGCAATGTTCGAATTTCGGAGCACGGGTACGATGAACTGATTGCTGACGGATTACTTGCAAGAGAGCTTATTGAAGGTGTGGCAGCAGCAAAAATTATTGAAGACTATCCGAACTATCCCAAAGGACCTTGCGTTCTTCTACTCCAACGAACAAAAGATGGGCGTTCGGTCCACGCTGTGTGGGGACTTCCCTCTGGTCGTACAAATCAAGCTGTGTTGATCACAGCGTATTTGCCCGATCCTGAAAAATGGGAACCCGGGTTCAAGCGGAGACGGAAATGAGTAAAAGAAAACGGACGAAACTTGTCCACGAAGGAAACTACGTTGCAGAAGTTGAAGTAGAGCTATTGCAAGAGCCTGACGGATGGGCGCCCTACCTTTCTCTTGAAGACGCGTATCGTCTCGACGATGTCCGAGAGGCTCTTCGTCGAGGCGACGTTAAGGCCGCTGCAAAGTATTCGCGCGTATTCAGTCTCACGCCTGTTCCTGAGTAGGGCCGTAAAACACGTTACTCAACCGTATACAGCAAAGCGCCGCTGCTTTGGCATCCAGTTATTTTCATTTAACGCGGCCTCAGTACTCGCGGAAAACATGATCTGCCCAAGTTGTTGAAACGATACCAACCAGCTTGGGACAACTGGGAAACAGCATCAAATCGATGAAACATGAGGCACGGTTTCAATGAGCAGGACCCGATACCGTATAGTTAAGCAAAATCGTTTGTGTCAATGATTGGGGGTAAATCAGGAGAACAAGCATGAAGTTCGGAATAGTTGTAATAGTATCATTCCTATTTCTGGCAATGCTGTTGCCGGGCTTAGCTGGCTCGGCTGCTCCAGGTGACTATGATGAGTGTATATTGGAATCGATGAAAGGCGTCAAGAGCGATTTAGCCGCAAGGTCCATCATCATGTCATGTCGCAATAGATTTCCAGATAAACCCAAAAGGAAGCTGGAATCCCGGGCACTGTCATTCAATGAAATGCTCCAAATTACAGGAAAGGCCAGATTTTGGGGGTCCTCTCTCGGGGACGACTTCTCAGGCAGAATTTACAACGGAAATTCTGATATTACAGTGTCTGAAATCACAATACAGATAACTACGATAATAGGGGGGAAAGAGATTACAAGGCTGTATAGGGATGATGTAACTATAGAGCCACAAACAGCCGGATATTTTGGATTCGATATATTAGAAGGCGATAAAGAGGCAGATTATTCATGGGCTATTAGTGGTGCAAAAGGCTATTAGCTCTTGGTCAAACGAATAAAATGACTCTTTTAAAAGAAGTTTTTGAATATGCTTGCTTGACTGCGTCATGGAAAGGACAGAGCTATGTTTTGCCGTTTTATGACGAAATGTTAGTTAACCTAAAGAGAATACAATGAAATGGGTATTTGTAGAAGAGGAACACTATAAAGGCTCTGCTGATCCATATGTGGCGCGAACGACAGTGCAGGCTGGTGACTTGTGTGAACTTTTCCAGCTAGACAAGGAAGAGAAGCAAGGAATTTGGGGTGTTTTTAACCGATATCGACGCCATTTACACCAGTGCGATGAAATATCTCAAAGGATTATTGCTCAAATAATTGAACACTCGGAGGCGCTAAAAAATTCAGTGAATGCACGCAATGAAAAAGTGCTCCGATTGCCTTCTGTGAGGAACCTAACGAACGATGTAGAAACCTTTTTGTATCATGCAAAACTAGCTTTTAGAGAATTAAAGGGCTTATTTCAATTCACTCAAGGCAAAAAGTTTGGATCAACAACGCAATACAACCATATCGCTGATTGGTCGCAGAAAAAGTTTGGTGATAATAATCATTTATCAAGCTGGCTTCGCTGTAACTGTGACTGGATACAAAAACTAATAGACTCGAGAAATGCCGTGGAACACCCAGAAAATGCATCGTTGGCGATTAAGAACTTCCATCTTACAGAGAGAGGCACTATATCTGAACCAACATGGGCACTTAACGATGAAAAGCCAGAATCAATCTTGAAGGATATGGGTGTAATTCCAGTCAACATGCTAGAGTTTGCAGAAATTTTACTCATCTATTCTCTAAGGAACACAAAAGATATTTACCCAATCGTCATTGCCGAGATACCTGAAGGTAAAAGGGAAAGAGCCAAACCAGTACGGTTTATCGCAACTTTGGAGCAGGATTTAGATGAAGCGGGTATGTATAAATATGATCGGAATTAAGAAGTCGCTGCAAGCGCGTTCTATATTGCCATTGCCGCCTTTAACGGGATGGATTACCTCTTCAATGATGACTGTATGGTGTTCAGTCCCGATGCTTTTTCTGTTTATTCTGTTCGCATGCGTGTCTCCCGGATTGGCCAGCGCCGCCGGGGGAGAAAAGAAGCCTGCTTTTCCGAAGCCGCTTGGCTATGTCAGCGATTATGCGGATTTGATTGAACCGGACTGGCAGAACCGAATCCGGCTGGTCTGTAAAGAACTGGAAGATCGTACGGGGATTGAAATGATCGTCGTTGCGATCGAGACGGCCAGCCCTCATTCGCATACGCGGGAATATGCCGAAGGATTGTACAAGGAGTGGCATATCGGCGCGGCCCAACAGGAGCGGGGCATGTTG
>JAJDZI010000124.1 GCA_022824735.1 Nitrospirales bacterium | reverse complement strand
TTGTCCTGAGCGAAGCGAAGGACCTGCGAAGGATCTGCTTTTACGGGCGTTTGGTCAAGCAACGACCCGTTCGCTTCGCTCAGGGCAGGCTCCTTGATTCTTCGCTACGCTCAGAATGACAATTCTGGGTGATCAGTCCCTCTATTCTGTCAGCGAATGACTGAACACATACAATGCCGATAGAAGGGTTGTCGTCTTTGGCTCTCTCTTTGACCTCGTGGGAAATCCCCAAAAATTCGAGATTGTACGAACTCTTGAGAGCTTCTTCCGCCTGTTCGGCAAGATGCTCGGGCAACGCGGCAGGAAAATTGTGCAACTTGCCTTCGGCCAGACTATGCTCGTAAGCTCCGGCTTTAATCTGGTTCATCAGGACATTGCGCGTCCAGCCGAATTGCGCCGTGGCCCGCAGATAGTAGAGGCGTTCGACAGGGTTGCTCACCTTCTTCATGATTTCGACATGATGCCCCCATGGCACCAACGACACCAAGCCTCGCACAACCTGCAGGAGAAGTTCTGGGACAGCGTGTTCCGGAACTTCTCCTGCAATTCGATCTCGCAATTCCGGAACGGTCTGTTCCAGAAATTCAGCGATCTTCAGGTGATCCAATCCCTTCCTGGCCTGTGAGAGAAAGGCGTGGCTGGAATATCCACCATAGAACTGACGCATCCGCCAAAGATTATCAGATGAAAAGCCAGTCATCTGCGGAAATTCTATCTTCAAATCCCGTGACAAGGTTTCCACAACAGCTTTACCCCACCCCAGCGCCTCTTGTTTCTCTACAACCCCGCGTCCGATATCCCAATACAGCAGGATCAACTCGCGGTTGACCGAACGCGCCGCGCTAAGACGAGCCGAACGAATACGCGACTTCAGTCCGCCCAACCAGGCAGCGTAGTCAGCCGATTTTACGAATGTACCAGTCATTCTTTATTCCTGATTTTCCCTAAAATATGGGCTTGGGTCGGTCGCATGGATCATGGGAAATTGATGAAATCGACTGGTTACCAGCACTGCTGCCAGTTGCGGAATTCCGTTGGACGAACACGATAACGAGCGACGTTGTCCTCGCGCAAATTCAGCAACTCGGTTTCAACGACTTCGATAAAACGCTGCTGGTCATCCACAGGAACCCAGCCAAGGGCAAACGCCTTGATCCGGGCCGCGGCACGACCCTTGTTCATGCGTGCATGCACCACGTTCGATACCAGTTTTCTTATGGGTTCCCGGTATTGCATGCGAAAAAGATCCGGCGCTCCGGGCCACCAGCGCGTGGTCGAGTAACGCCTGCACGAACGTTCGTAAGCCCAGACAAAAAGATCACGCAACAGGTCGGGACGGTTCAGCTCATACACACTCAGCAAGCCGCTGGCGTAGAGATTCTTGGGCACGTCCACGAAAGACAGCGGGACCAGGTTCATCCGAAGAAAGGGAATATTGGCCGCCAGCCGCGACACGCGCGCGTTCACGTCCGCAAAAGGTTGCAGGCGAGGCACATGTATCAAGATGAACAAGGCCTGCTCGAACGGATCTGCAATCGCATTGGCCTTGTGGAGCAGGGAGTGAAAAGTGCCATCCGGGACCCGAGACTGCCAGTAAGTCGATGCATTGGGTAACAGATTATCCGAAAGCAACGTCTGTAGCTTGCAGACAATAAAGTGGTTGAAGGCTATCCCGTCCAGCGCATTCACCAAGTCTATGGACACCAGCAGGTCAATGGCGGCCTTGTGATTCAGCAGCATTTGCATTGCTCCGGCATCCTTGCCTTCAGCCGGTTGACCGGTGTGCAGGAACTGCCAGGTTTCCAGCAACGAGTAGGTAGACCCTTCCAACCGGCTGGAGTTCCAGGCCAGGTCGACCATCCAACGGAGATAGGGTTCTTTGGCATGGGTCCCGGCCGGTTGAAATCCCTCCGGTGACTGACCCAACTCCCGCAGACGGCATCGAGTGGACTCGTCCAGATAAAACGTGCGGTTTGGTTGATAGGCCGCCAGAAGGTCAGGGCTGCAAACATGCCGTGCCTGAATCGGTTGCTGAACCTCAGCTTGCATACCCTCCGCATCTACAGACGGAGGACCTACGACATCGTCGGCTGTTTCCCACGTGGCCGGAGGGCTGGCTTCACCCGGTACAGGACTGCCCGTGACGCGATAGCGTTGGGCGCGACCCTCGCCGAACGCCTCCAGCCGACCGGCCTCCACCAGCCGCGCAAGCCGCCGTTGTAGCGTACGGCGCGAAAACTCGATATCCAATGCACCACGAACCTCAGGCACCGCGGCACCGTCCGGAAACTGCCCAACGACTTGCACGATGGCATCCAACTCTGTTGCAGAAATCTGTTTTGGCATATCTATATGGCGCAATAAATTTTAATTGCGCCATATTATGTAGTTTTTATCGAAAAATTCAATGAAAATGCGCCATAAAAATGCCAAAATAGCGCATTTATTAGGACGAGTAGGCTTTATTGTGCCATAAAAAAGAGGTTATGTGGCATAATTCTATGGATGGATCAGCCATTCCTTATTCCCAATTCGTAGTTCTCCGCAGTTCGAGCTTGGAGGGTTTTGTGTTCAGTGAGGATGGATGAGGTCTAGCTCTCCGGTTCTTTGCTGGGAGGCGCATGGCCTCGCCCAGTATATCTTCTGGCGTAAGACTTAAATTCACTTTGAGATCTAACTCGATTCTACAGTGCGCTTAGTAGATTGTCTTTCTGGCTTCATCCTGAGTCCCTAATTTAGAATTCCAATCCATCAACACGTATTTTAGCTGTCATCAGTTCGTGAAGGAGGGTGCGAAAGAGGTCCTGAAGTTGCACGTGCTTCCGATAGTGTTTTTCGATCTTTTGCTCGTTTGAGTCCAAAGCGCAAACTTGGGCGCCGCGGGATTTTCCTGATGCTTCTTTCACAAGTAAGGATTGTCCATCCGGGCTATCTCCAAGGTTCCACCACCTCGATCTTCCTCGGTCATAATAACGGGCTTCATCTATCAGCGCACAATCCTCCGATGGTCCGGGCTTAATCTTGAAACGGTATCCGCGGGGACCGAAGCGAGTTGAAAAATCAAGAAGCCGTGTGGCCTTTCGTCCATTAAAGAGCAGGTCACTGATACCTCCGCTGTCTCGAACGTAATCATTCAGGTTTCCATTGATGATGGCTTGCAGCATACGGAAAAAGGATATGAGGTTGCTCTTACCCGCACCGTTGGCGCCAATCAACACGTTCAGGCCCTTGAATTCGAAATCTTCCAGTTGGCGGATGGATTTGAATCCTCGTATCGTCAGCTTGTCTAAAGGATCTCCCATATTAACGCTCTCCGTTTCCGAGGAATTGCTGCACTAGCCGATGGGCGTGGCCTTGACGTTGAAGATCACCCGGATGACGTTGCTGGTTTGTCGATTATATCCCAATTTTCTTCAAAATTGCCCGCAATGCATTGTTTGTTGCTCGCGCCTCGGCCTCGATGGCGTCGAGTTCTGCGACGATCTCCCCGCAGGCCACCGGAGCCGCAGGTGGGGTCGTAGATTTCCATGCCCGGATCTGGGGCAAGGACGCGGGCCATGATCTCGCCGACTTCGCCGGGGGTGTAGAACTCGCCGGCGCTCTGGCCGCTGCCCTCGGCGAACTTGCGGATAAGGTATTCGTAACTCTTGCCGATGATGTCGGCCTCGACGTCCTCAAGCCCGAGGCGCTTGGTGCTGATGGCCTCAATGAGGTTGGAGAGGCGGTCGTCGTCGAGGTCGCGCTGGCCGTGGGTGGTGGCGTTGAAATCGACGCGGTCGATGATGCCTTTCAGGAGCGGGTTTTCCCGAGCGATCTCGCGCATATGGGTGGTGACGCCTTCGCCGATCTTGTCGGAGAGTTTGCGGATGACCGACCACACGGGCTGCTCGGTATCTTTCGGCATCAACGGCAGGTAGAAACGAACAGATGGCGCGGCTACGCATGCAAAAAGAAAACCCCTGGATCCTCGATTACAAACAGCCTGTCCTTGACGTTAGTAATCGAGGATCGAGGATGACAGAGGGGGAGAGTCGGAGATGACGGAGAAGGCATTGTCAACGAATTAGTGAACACATACAGGAATGACAGCAAGAGGAAAGACAAAGCGAGTAAGTCAGATTAGCCCTTCGACTTCAGGCGTGTTGCGCCTTACGCTCAGAGTGAACGGCTTCTCTCCCGTTCGTTCTGAGCGTAGCGACAGCGAAGTCGAAGAACGCTCAGGACAGGCAGAACGTCATCCGACAATTCCGGCCGTCACTCCTGCGTTCTGAAGTGAAGTCTGACCGTTAATTCTCCATCGACGGGATCGTCCCCCTTCATTTGGGGATCGAACGTCCATTGTTCGAGTGCCTGCACTCCGGCTAGGTTGATGAGGCGATTTTTCGCGGGGACCAGAACCACGAGCGTGGTCTGCGCCGTCTTGCTGACGAGAATGCGAGCCTTCATCCAGTCATCGACTTCCTGTCCTTCTAACGACGGCGGCATGGTGGGCCACGGAGTGTACTTGGGGACCGGCCCGAGTTGTTGATCCTTGTTCAGCCTGAGTCCATGCACGTGCACGGTTTCCAGGACCTCCACCTGTTCATCCTCCAAGTGATCCGACTCATGGGTGGAAGCATTGACCTTATTCCAGACAAACGGAGGGCTCATGGCCAATAAGGAACTCATCATCACGAGCAACATCAGGACGGACTTCACTTTTCAAAACCCCTTCTTCTTTTCTTTTTTCACGAGGGCAGGTCGGATTAGCATGGCATCATCCGACAATTTCCGTCCTCGTCGAACATGACCGCAGACGTTTAATCCACCCTCACCTTAATCCTCTCCCACCAAGGGAGAGGGAATTTCGGGAGAGGGAGGAAGAAAACACGTTATACCTGCAGGAGATGGCTACGGAGCGATCGAGATTGACTGCGACTCACTCGTAATTGTTGTGTATTCATCAAGGTCACAAGATAGGATCCTCCCGGCATGGGAGTGATTTTTCTGATTGACTCGACGTTGACCAAAGCCCCGCGGCCGACTCGAAGAAACCGCTTGGGGTCCAGCTTGGCTTCCAACGTTTTCAACCGGTAATTCATCGTATATCGCTCCTTATCCATCGTCGTCACGTGCATCAACTCCCCCTCAGAGACGACCGATGCAATACGATGAACGGGCAACAAATAAATATCGTCGCGTTTGCGAATGGGAAGCCGATTGAGATACTGCCCTGCAAGCGCCGGCAAAGGACGACCCGCCGGTCCAGGCTGCTTGCTATTGACCTGCTCCGCCAAGGCGTCACGTTCGAGTCTTCCATGGGCACGATCAATCGTTGCTCGAAGACGGTCTCGATCAACGGGTTTGAGGAGATAATCCAACGCTTCAATTTCAAAGGCGCTCACAGCGTGCTCTTCGAACGCCGTCACAAAGACGACCAGTGGGACGCGGCCATGGCGCAAGGACCGGACGATGGATAACCCGTCCATTTCCGGCATCTGCAAATCGAGGAAGGCCAGGTCCGGTTGGGCCTGCTCAATCAATCGCATGGCCTCCATGCCGGTTTGGGCTTCCCCCGCAATCTCGACGTCTTCAAATGAGCGCAGCATGGACAAAAGAAATTGTCTCGCCGGACGTTCGTCATCGGCTACGATCACACGTAACGTCATGGTTATGCTACTCCGTGTTCTTGTGGAAGTGCTGAGACATGCGTGACCTCATAGCCGTCAAGTGGAATCAGGAGGTTCACCACTGTTCCATGCTTCAGGCTGCTTTTGGCGTCTATCGTGGCGCCTGGGCGTCCACGGGAGAAGCTTGTTCGTCCATGCTTCACGCCGCTTTTAACCTCTATCGTGGCGCGTTCGCCGTAGTGCAGCGATAATCGTTGTCTGATATTGGACAGACCAAGCCCGGTTCCCCGGCCATTCCCATTACGGACGGGTCCTGCTTCGCCCCCCGTGTTCCATACCTGAAGGTGCAACCGCGACGAGAGGCCCTGTTCCCGGCCATCGCCCGCTTCTTCAATCCATGCCGTAATCCGGACCCGCCCCCCTGAGGCCGAAGGCTGAATACCGTGCTTGACGGCGTTCTCCACTAATGGTTGCACGATCAACGCCGGTATCGGCACGTCACGTACCGGCTCCGGAACGTCGATATGAACCGCCAGCCGATCTTCGAAACGCATCTTTTCAATAGCCAGGTAAGTCCGTATTAAATCCATTTCATGCCCGACGGTCGTCAGTTCTTTATCCAACCGCTTCAATACGTTTCTCAGGAGACCGGTCAATTGCAGGAGCGTGTCAACGGCCTTCACCGGAGACGTCTGGATCAAATAGCCAATCGTGGTGAGGGCATTGAAGAGAAAATGAGGATTCAATTGCGCGCGCAACGCCCGCAGTTCCGATTCGGTCGCAAGCTTTTGCATCTCCTGTTCCCGGAAGGCCTGCACACAACGTTCGTGAGTGACGCGCACCACCGTAATGCGACGGGAAATCAAGTGCGCCAGTGATTCCAGATGATACAGATCATCGGACAACAGCCTCCGCCCATGAGAGAGTGGCCCGATTTTGATGCAATAGCGGGGAGGATCGACCGTCGGAATCTCCACGGTCACATGGGGAGCGTCATGCGCCACGATCGGCTTTCTCGACGTATCACCATCGTCGATTTCGCTTGCCTGCATGGACATCCATGCAACCTCTTCCATGGACAGCACGGCTTTCAACATCGCGCAACATTGATCCATGATCGCTTCCGGTGTGTCCTGTCGCGTGATAGCCTGCACGACGTCCTCCTGGAATTTCTCGTAATCCGGTCGCCGCAAGACCACCGTATCGACGAGCCACGACACCCCGCGAGAGATATAGGGATAGAGCAACGCGGTCCCGACCCACAATCCGATAAGAATCGCGTCCAGGAACGGAGACGGCCGTTCCGACCGCGAGATAAATTGCGAGGCGTCCAGTCCCGCGTACAGCCCCATCGCAATCCCGACCAACCCCATGAGCGAAAGCGCCCGCTTCAAGAAAATATCGCCGAAGGCAAAGCGGAAGTCCTGATACAAAATGGCCACCGCCAACGGCAATGACGCATGGTGCCCGATCAACTCCATCCACCACGCGTATTCGCCGGATTGATGGTGGCTGAACGGGATCGCAGCCGCGGCAATCATGGCCAGGAATATCATTCCGGCGTGATGATCCCACCCCCGTTGCCTGACGGTATCGGCCAGCACAATCGCCAGCAGCAGGAGAAAGCCCACGGCCAGCAGGCTCATCGCCTCAACCGCAATGACGGTTGTACCCGGCATGACGGCCAGCAGGTTGAACGCGGCGGCTCCGGTGCTCAAGGCATACGCTCCCGCAAGCAGGACGTGCCGGTTCCGCCCGATGCGCCGGCGCATCCCGGATTGCAGAAATGAATGGACCACGACGGCCGGGAGAAAGCCCAGTGCGGACAGTGCCGTCACTTGCAGCAGGTGATGCAGCCAGCCGGGCGACGCGGCAGGCAGGAGAAACGAGGCCAATCCGCCCACGTTCCATAATAAGCCCAGGACCGCGGTCCACAGGGACAACCGCCTCAAGGGCGTCACCCGCGCATTGATCACGTTTCGTGAAACGGATTTCCAGGGTGCCTGCAACACCAGGATCAGGATCATGGCGTAAAGAACCGCGCCAGTGATGAAACCGATGGGGTGCGCAAGCAGGCCTACGACTGTGTTCGTCATGTTCTGTATCTTTCAGGAACGAGGTTACGGACAGTATAGGGAACGGGACAATGCGCGGCAATCCATTCCATATGAACGGCTGCATTCTTCACATAAACAGACAGTTTGTGCCAATCACGAGAGATCCTTCGCAGAAAGCCACCGGAGGAGAGAACGGGTTTTCATCCAGGAAGCGAATTCGTCAGCAGGCGGTCAGGATTCCAGGCAGCCGGCGATCTTCCGGGCAAGGACGTCTCCGTCGTCGAGAGACGTGGCATTCCACCCTATTCCCAAACCCGATCCATCGCCTTCTTTCGGAATGATGTGGAAGTGCACGTGCCCAATGGCTTGGTGGGCCGGGGCACCGTTGTTCTGCAGGACGTTGAAATCCGCGGTCCCCGTAGCCTTGCGTACTGCACGGCACAGACGCGGTAGCACGCGACCGATGGCCGCGGCAGATTCATCCGACAGTTGATCCAGGGTTTCAGCCGGTTCTTTCGGAATGACCAGGGTATGGCCATGGGATAAGGGATAGATATCCAGGAAGGCCAAGACGTACTCGTCTTCATAAACCTTATGACACGGAATCTCGCCGTCCAGGATTTTTTGAAAGATCGTCATCACGCACAGAATAAGCCAAACCGCTCAACCGTGGCAAGCGGCCTTGTGTGCATCCGGAACAATGCGCTACTTTAGAGGAGAAATTTGAACGTTCCTGGTAGCATCCCATGTCGAAACAACAGAGTTCGTCGAACGCCCTCGACACGTTTCGCCTTTCCCTCCCCACTCCTGCCGGCGACCTCCAGGCCGAGATTTCTGTCCCGACAAGTTTTATTCCGGTGTCGGACATTGTCCCGTTGATGCGTTCCGTGGGGGAAGAAGCCCTCAAGCTTGAAGAAGCGAACGTGCAACGGGCCGGGCAAACGATTTCCTGTCAAAAAGGGTGTGGCGCCTGTTGCCGCGTGATGGTGCCGGTTTCTCCCCCGGAAGCCTTTACGCTCAAGAAGGGGGTCGAGCAATTGCCTGCCCCGCATCGAGACCGGATTCGCCAACGTCTTTCCAAGATTAAGGATGCCTTGAACGAGGCGGGCCTCCTCGGCCGGCTTGTGCAATTATCCGAAACCCGCACACAGTTGTCGGACGCGGATATGGAGCCCATCAACCAAGCCTACTATGCCCAGCGCCTCCCATGCGTCTTTCTCGAAGATGAATCGTGCAGCATTTATGAATTTCGACCCGCGGCCTGCAGGGAATACCTCGTGACCTCACCGGCCAAGTTCTGCCAGGACATGACCGATCCTGCGGTCAAGCCCGTCTCCGTGCCGTTTCGCATCGCCACGGTCTTAAGCCTCATGTGGGCGAAGCTGACCGGAGGCCCGGCGCGATTGATTCCCCTCCCCATTGCCCTGGATTGGGCGGACCGGCATGCCGAAGAAAACAAGGCGTATAAAACCGGAAGCGCCTTGCTTGAAATGGGAATGGAAAAAATCTGGGGCTTCCTGCGTCGACGAACGTAGCCTGGATTTTTCACCAGCATCCTGCTGCTGCGAGTGCCGGTTCGCAAGCGCACAATCTTGACAAGCGAACGCGCCGGTATGATAGAAGGACGTGTTTGTCATTTCGATCACAGAGAGGCTGACTGCACATGCGAGTCTTTATTTACGCCGAAACCCTGAACCCGACCCAGTTGAAACGACGGGCCCCCGAACACCAGTTTTTGTTCAAGGCCTATCTCCCGGACCACACCATCCACTTCCCGCGCTTTTCCTCGCAATGGCGATGCGGCTTGGCCAGCATCACCCCGTCGCCGGGAGAACGCGTGTGGGGGGCGGTGTTTGAACTCACCGACGAAGATCTGAAGATCCTGGATACCTATGACGGGGAAGTCCCGGAAGGCGCGTTCCGGCATCTGGAAGTCACCGTGATGACGGAAGACGAGCAGAAAGAATTGGTGACCACCCACGCGGCCAATCCGATCGGCAAGTTTCGCGTCAAGGACGATTACCTGGATTTCGTCGGGAAAGGCGTCAAGCACTGGGACTTGCCGGAAGAATGTCTCGAGACGTGGGAACTGTTTCGCCCCCGGAAATAACCACTCAATGGCTTCGATCACTTTGTTCAGGGCGGAGGGCAGGCACAGGGGCCTGCCCCTACGCATAATACGAATACGGACCCTCCCCTGGCCGTAGGGGACGGCCCCCGTGCCGTCCCGAATGGATGGCGCCGCTACGCCAGAGGGAACCGGGCATTCATTTTCGTACCAACATACCGAAAGGAGTCATCATGCCTAAGCCGAAATATCATATTGTCGTGTGCACCAACACCAGACCGCCGGGCCACCCGAAACCCTCCTGTGGCGCGGAGGGCTCTCAAAATATCCTGATGAATCTCAACATGGGCCTGATGGAACGGGGATTTCAACCGGGCGAAGTACTCGTGACCGGCAGCACCTGCCTCGGTCCCTGTGAACATGGTCCGACCGTGGTCGTCTACCCGGATGGCATCTGGTATTCCAAAGTCAAAGAAGAGCACGTGCCCTTGATCCTGGATGAACACATCAAAAAAGGAACGCCGGTGGCTGAATGTAATCCCGATTCCATCTGGACCTAGGGAAACCTCAACCGTCCTCTCCTGATCATGTCTACGCACCACGCCCCCCACGGGCACGAATCCGGGCATCAGGCACCCCCTGCCGAACACAAGGCGCGCGCGCCCATTTCCATCGAGTGCGGCATCATTACGTGCAGCGATACGCGGACTCTGGAAACCGATAAGAGCGGGCAACTCATCAGGGAGTTGCTGACGCAGACCGGCCATCGCATCGGCGCCTATCACGTGGTGAAGGACGAGCCGGTCGAAGTCCGCGAACTGGTCCGGCAATTGAGAGCACAACCCGGACTCGAGGCCCTCATCATCAATGGCGGCACTGGCGTTTCCCGTCGCGATTCCACGTTTGAAGCCGTGGACGGCCTCCTGGAAAAGCGATTGCCGGGCTTCGGGGAACTCTTTCGCTACCTGTCCTACAAAGAAATCAGTTCGTCCGCGATGCTCAGCCGAGCCACCGCCGGCCTGTATCAGGGAATCGTGCTGTTTTCGATTCCCGGCTCAAGCGGCGCGGTCCGCTTGGCCATGGAAGCCCTCATCCTTCCCGAACTCCCGCATATTGTCGGAGAAATGCGGAAATAGCGTTTCCTCGATTCCCCTTCTCAGGGGACAGCAGCCCACCCTTCTTGCACCTCCGACAAAGGGGGGAAGGGGGTTCAGTATTTGTAGGTCAGGTTGGCGTTCGGGGGCTTACGGGACGAGGATGATTTTGCCGAACATCTGGCGGTCTAACATCCGTTCCTGGGCTTGGCGGGCTTCGGATAAGGGGAAGACCGAGTCCACGACCGGACGGACGGTTCCGGCTTCGATGAAACGGCCGGCTTCCACGAGTTCATCACGGGTGCCCATGTAGGACCCTCGAATCGTCAATTGCCGGGAATAGACATAGCGCATATCCAACGGACTCTCCGGTCCGGACGTGGCACCGCAGGTGATCAACCGTCCCCCGCGCGTCAATGATCGCAAACACTGGTCCCATACCGCCTGGCCGATGTGCTCGATGACCACGTCCACCCCGCGGCCATCAGTGAACGCCAGAACGCGTTGAGTCACGTCCTCCCTCGTATGGTTGATCACCAGTGCCGCGCCGATCGCTTGGGCCTTTTCGATTTTGTCGTCTTTGCCGACCGTACTGATCACCCGTGCCTCAAGCCGGCGGGCAAGCTGGATCGCCATGCTGCCGACGCCGCTCCCGGCTCCCGTCACCAGCACGGTTTCCCCGGATCGCACGTCCCCCAGGGTTTTCACCATGTGCCAAGCCGTGACCGACACCAGGGGATAGGCCGCGGCTTGTTCAAAGGTCAACCCGGGAGGCATCGGCAAGAGATTTCTTGCCGGGACCTTGACGTATTCCGCGTAGCCTCCGTGAACCCCGGCGCCCACGAGGTGGTACGTCGGGCAGAAATTATCCTTCCCGGCCAGGCAAGCCTCGCATTGCCAACAACTGATGCCGGGAGAAATGACCACGGACTGTCCGACGGGATAAGCCGCGTCCGTGCCCTCTCCGATTTGTTCGACCACACCGCTTACGTCGCACCCGGAAATATGCGGAAGCGGGATCGGGTAATTGGGAATTCCCTGGCGGATCCAGACGTCAAGGTGATTGAGCGCGCAGGCCTTGACCCGGACCAGAACTTCGCCGGCCGCAAGCGTGGGGGCCGGAACGTCCTCAAGCGTAAGCTGTTCCGGGCCGCCGTGATCATGGAAGGTGACGGCTTTCATGGGCTCCTTCTCTTCGCCCCCTCACCCCAGTCCTCTCCCACGGGGAGAGGGTGTTCTAGAACAGCAGTTTGCCTTCGGCCACCATGATGGCTTGGCCGCCCACCTTGATCTCCTGGATGGCATCGTCATCGGAGAACACCTGGACCGTAATCCGGGAAGGCCGGTCGATTTCATAGCCCTGTTCCATGAACACTTCGGTGGTCGGGCCGACGTCCACGACGCCGTTTTTGACAAGATACGCGCCGAGGGCGCCGCTGGCACTGCCCGTGGCCGGGTCTTCCCAGATCCCGATGGGCGCCGCGAACATGCGCGTATGCACGTCAGCCCATTCTTCCACGGTCACCGGCGTAAAGACCATGATGCCGTTGGCCCCGAGTTTCTCGCAGACTTCCTTGATGCCAGCCGGATCGGCTCGAATCGATTTCACCGCGGTCAGGGTCCGGACCGGGACGATGGCGACCGGCAAACCGGTTGACACCACTTCGATGGGCAGGTGAGTTTCCGTGATCGCAGTCTTGTTCATCCCCAACGCCCGGCTGACTTCGTAGAGGTCCTGAATACTTTCGGCCGTTCCCAAAAATTGCGGCTTGGGCTGGGTCATGAAGACGTTGTCTACCCGTCCGTCTATTACGTGCAATTCCACGGGGAAGAGGCCGATATTGCATTCGAAGACGTATCGTGTCACGGGTTGCGCCAACGGAAATTTTTGTAGCGAGCTGAGAATGAAAAACGTGCCGATCACCGGATGGCCGGCAAACGGAATTTCCTGGGTGGGAGTAAAGATACGAAGTTTGACGATCGCCGCCGGGTCCGTCGGGGGCACCACGAAGACGGTTTCCGAGAGATTCATCTCACGGGCGATCTGTTGGAATTCCCGCTCGGTCAAATCCGTGGCGTCGGCAATCACGGCCACGGGATTGCCGCCGAACGGCGCGTCCGCGAACACGTCCGCCTTGTAAAATGGGAGCGATCGGGTAGGAGTCGTCATACGCGGGGAACCCGCAGCCACGTCCCCGCCCGCACAATGGAGGCGAAGGTCGTCACCATGTCATGGATTGAATGGTAAAGCCTCGTATTCGGCAGCCCAGGGATTCCGAACGTAGTCTTCCACGAAATTTTTCAGGGTCCCGTTCCGGTAGAGTCGTGCATTGGCGAATTTGGTGTCGATCTTATGGAGGATCTTGACCTTTACCCCCGTCTTCTTCGTGAATTCGTCCAGGGTCACTCCCTTGATATCCATGTTCGTTCCCCGGCCCGATTCCATGATGCACTTGGGGATATGCAGCCGTTTCTGACCGGTTAACCGTTCCCGGATGTCTTCAAAGGTGAGCAACACGGTGCAATCGGAATCCCCGCCCAGCGTCGTATTCGGCACGAACAGGAATCGCGCCCGGTGCTTTCGATACATGTTCAGGATCTTGTGCACGCTCTTGGCCATCACAACCGTATCTTTTTTCTCCAGTTCCAGGGAATCGAACGCGCTCACGATACGTTTCCGATTGAGAAACGCGGTCACGTAGGCTTCGGTGTGGATCGTGGTCATATTCGGCAACCCGGCGTCGTAAATCCGTTCGGCTTCCACGCCCAGCGCCTTCCGCCCCTGGCGCATGAGACCGGCGGTCTCATCCTTGATGCCTCGCACGGGCGTGAGACAGCCCATCCATAACACGCATTTCTGATTGACTTTCGAAATCTCCTTCGCGTCCTCGGACATGGTATGTTCGTCAAACGTGTAGAAGTTGGCCGATGAGACCGCGGGACCGTCCAACACTTTCATCAGGTGCCGCACGGACGGCGCATGCGGCATCATCTGTTGCCGGTACCGGCTCAAGGTAATGACCGACAATTCAAAATTGATCCGCCCGGGATATTGTTCCGCGAGCTTATGAATCTTGGGCACGTGGACGAAGCCTACCGTGAAAAACTGGATGTTCTTGTCCGTGTACTTCAGAAAATCTTCGACCCATTCCATCGCCTTGGGATGGAGGAACAGGTCGGTCCATTCCATGTACTCATTGCCGCCCAAACACCAGAACTGCATGGGATCCGTGGGCTTGGCGTTGATGTAATTGAGGATGAATTCCCAATCATCCTGCGTGGTTTTCGGTGGGTCCTGGGTTTCGCGGTAGGAATGGTCGAGTTCGTAGCAAAAAGTGCATTCGACCGGACACTTCTTCCCCAGGCTCAAGGGTATCTTGCCCGCGTCCATTTCACGGATCAAGACTTCTCGATAGCCTTTGTCCTGGAGTACCAGCGTCGGCTCCAGGACCGGCAGAGCACTTCCCATGGCTATAACCGCCTTCTTTGTCTGCGCTCACTCATCCATTGACACCGCCACGACCCGTTTGCCACACTTCGACTCTCGAAAGCCCTGATTCACGATTATGTCTTCACCACCTGCCAATACGGATGAGCCCTTTGCCAAGGCTCTCGAACTCTTCAATCTGACCCTGCCGCTGCACTCCACGACGCTGCACCAACGATACCAGGAACTGCTGGTTACCTGGCACCCGCACCGGTACGCGAACCTGACCAACAATCCCACCAAGTATATGCAAATGTACAAGAAAGCGGAGGCGATGACCAAGGAAGTGCAGGCCGCGTACACACTGCTGAAGGAATATCTGGAACACCACGGTCACGCCCCTACGACGTAGTCGAATGACTGACGACCCGTGCCATGCCCGGTTCCCCCTCTTTGCCGCCTTCGGGGTCCACCTTGGCCACCGGCCACGTGATCAATCCCGCCACGGTATCGGGCGCGGCGTCGGCCGGACTGTGCCGGGTGGCGTAAATTTGCGGTAACCGGTTCGTGCCGAAGCGTGAAATGTAGAGGAAGATCTGCTCGCGGGCGTTGATCCGCACGGCCCAGGGTTCGAAATCGTTCTGGTAAAACTCCTCGCACAGCTGCATGGCATCCAGACAATTCAGCCCCCCCGGTTCGTTCAGCGTGTAATAGTAATCCAGGGGCATATCGTATTCGTCCTGCTTCTGAATCGTGATGCCGAATTTGTCGGGATTCCTGACCATCGGCGTATGGCGGTAAGCCACGAAGTAAAACAATTCGACCGAATGGATTTCCGTTTTGTTATCGATCAGGAATTGACGCGTGTCCTCGGCTTCTTCCCTGGTCTCGCCCGGGAATCCGTAAAACGCCATGACGTGATTCCAAATCCCCGCCTTCGCGGCTTCCCGTAAATTGTTTTCGATCACGCTCTTCCGCGCGTGCTTGTCCATGAGTTCCAGGACGCGCTCATTAGCCGACTCCATCCCGTAGTACAGGGTCTTGCAGCCTGACTCCGCAGCCAGTCGCCAAGTTTCAGGATCCTGGAGCGTTTCCTCAAACCGGATCAAGGTGGTCCACTTGATACCCACCTGTTCTTCCACCAGGAGTTGGGATACCTTTTTGAAGAGCGCGGGCGGATAGGATTCGTCGGCAAAGAGAAAGTGATCGGCCTGATAGAGTTCCTTGAGGGCCTTGACTTCCCGAACCACGTCCTGGGCCGGCTTGCCGCGGTACTGGTCAAAGTAGCCTTGCCCGTGATCGCAGAACGTGCACCGCCCCCAGTAACAGCCCCGGGTCGCCAGGTATGGAAGGATGCGCGTAGGCACAAAATAGGAATCCAGGGGCAAACCTTCAAAATCGGGCAACGGAAGCGCCGTGGTCTTTTCCGTATAAATCTCCGAATTGATCCGGACGTGCCCATTTTCCCGGTACATCAAGTTGGGCAGCGATTGCCACGTGCGATCCCCTGCCAGGGCCTCCAACAACCATACGAGCGCATGTTCGCCCTCATACATGATGGCCGAATCGAACACCGACGAGAAAAACGGCTCCTGTTTCGCCAGGTCTTCCTGAAGCCGCGTGATCACGTTGCCCCCGACGGTGACGTGGATCTCCGGGAACGCCTCCTTGATCATTTTGCAGAACGTGAAGCCCGCGATCATTTGCATCTTCGTCCCGATGGAGACGCCGACCACGTCCGGGCGTTCCTTGGCGACTGCGGACAACACCAACTGCCGGCACACGTCCCGGTACACGTTCACCTGCTCGTCGTCCAAACACGTGAGGACTTCCTTCGAGACACCGGGCCGGTACCCCAAATTGCTCTCCATGGGGTAATACACCAGCGAGGCGGGGAAATACGCCGCGGAGATGTACCGCATGACGTCACGAAACACGTTCAACGCCCATTCGAGTTTATCGGCTTCGTAGAAATCGTCGCTCCGGTTGATGCGTTTCGCTTCCTCGGCGTTCGCGGCCAGTTCCATCACGTCGAAGGCCAAGGCCTCCTCCAGACAGGCTTTCTGGTCGATTTCTTTGTCACTCAGCGCCGCGCCCTTGGCTTCGAGCGTCCGGAGTTGCTGAACCATGCGCGCATTGACCCAAATCAGGAACATGTCGCTGAAGAACAATTCGTACATTTCGATGTTGATGTCCCGCTGCACGACCTCATGCCCGTTTTCCCGGAGCACGGCCGTGAGACTCGGCAACGCCAGGTACGGAGCCGTGGGCACCCATTCCGGCGGGAAGAGCAGCATGGTTTTCAACTTCCGGCCGCTCTTGGCTTTCGGCGCCGCGTTATCGATGTGGATGAGGGAAGACATCAGACGTTCGCCAATTCTTCTGAACTCTGTTCCGGCGTGATACGAAATTGCAGGGCCGGAAGCTTGTTGGTGCCGAAATGCGCCACGTAGAGGAAAACGTATTCGCGGATGTAGATCTTCAAATCCCAGCCGGCGTAATGGTTCTGCTCGAACTCTTCAAACACCCGTTCGGCGTCCTCAACGCCCAGGCCCTCTTTCACGGTAAAGTAATAATCCAGGGCCAGGTCCCATTCGGGGTTTTTGTAGAACGTAATGCCCCATCGTTCCGGGTCCTTGGCCACCGGGGTATGCTTGCTGAGATCGAACGTGCCGAAACCGATGGAATGCACGTGCTCCCTGTTGTCTTCCAGAAACTGCATGGAGAACTTGGCGTCTTCATACCGCTCGCCCGGAAACCCGAAGAAGCCCATGATGTGATTCCACACCCCGTGTTTCGAAGACAGTTCCAAGCTCCGTTGAATCACGTCGGTGGTCGTGGCCTTATCCATGAGTTTCAGGACACGCTCGCTGCCGGATTCATACCCCATATGGAGGAATTTGCACCCTGAATCCTCGGCATCCTGCCACACCTCGTCGTCCAGCAAACTCTTCTCGAAGCGGATGTGCGTGGTCCATGCAATGCCCAACTGGTGCTCCTTGAGTTGACGGGTCAGTTTGCGGAAGAGCGCCGGAGGATAGGATTCATCGGTAAAGTGAAAATGCCGCGTGTGATACTTGTCGCGGAGGAACCGGACCTCCTCGACGATTTCCTGAATTTTCTTGGTCCGGTAGCCGGCCGTATACCCTTCGCCGTGATCGCAAAACTCGCACCGGCCCCAGTAGCACCCCCGCGTCGCAAGATAGGGCAGCACGGGTTCCGGCACAAAGTAGCGGTCCATCGGGAGCCCGTCGAAATCAGGGGGCGGCAGATCCGCCATGTTTTCGGAAGACGTGACCGGCGACGTATGAATGCCCGCATCGTCCCGCCACAGGAGGTTCGGAATCTCGTTGAGGTCGCGGTCCGTCCCGATGGCGTCCACCAATTGCAGGAACGCCGTCTCGCCCTCGTACACCACCGCGGTGTCAAACAGCGCAAACAGCTTGGGCGTCGTGGGCAGCACGTCGCGCAAACGGGTCACGGTATTACCGCCGATGGTCACGTGGATATCGGGAAACTGTTCCTTGATCATGGCACAGAAGGTCATGGTGGAAAACAGTTGCTGCCGCAAGACGATGGAGATGCCGATGATATCCGGCTGTTCTTCGAGAATGGCCGGCTTGACGATATGCTCGAACACGTCTCGATAGACGTTGACTTGCGCATCCTCGACCGCAGCCAGCACCTCCGAGGACATGAAGAGTTTATACGACAGGTCCGTTTCCATCGGCGGCATGCAAATGCGCGCGGGCGCGTACACCAGGGAAATCGTCGCGGTCACCTCCCGAAACACGTTCATGGCCCATTCGAGTTTCGCCGCCTCGTAGAACTCCGGGGAACGGATGATCGCCTTGGCACGCTCTGCCTGTTCGATCAGGTCCGCCATACGAGACCGCGTGCATTCGCACAAGGCCATCTGCAACCGGGTTTCTTCTTCCGAGAGCCCCCGGTCCCGGGCCAGGCGTTTCAACCTGTCCAGTTGCTGGGGCACGCGTTTCAACACGCGCTTGAGAAAATCCGCGCTGAAATACCAATCGTACATTTCGAGATTGACGTCCTTCTGCACCACGTCATGACCGGCACGACGCAAGAACGCGGTCAACGTCGGAAGACTCAGGTAGGGCTCGGAGGGATACCAATCCGGGGGGAAGAGCAGCATGACCTTCTTCTTAGGCCCGCCGTCATCCTGCGATGCCGTGCGACGCTGCTTCAGAAGCTGCGGGCTGATCAACCCGCCTTTATTATAGTCGATCCTCATACTCGTCACTCCCAAGGACTGAATCCGGACAAAAGAAAAGCCTATCCCGGACAAGGACCCCCTTGATGCCACTCATTCTATGCCTTGGGAAAATAGCGGTCAAGGATTGTGTAGGTATGGGCGAGGGGGACAACTCGTAGGTCAGGTTAGCGTAGCCCTGCGACTTCGCTCAGGACAGGCGTAACCTGACAACCTTCCTAATGCGACCTGCTCGCTTTATC
>JAJDZI010000054.1 GCA_022824735.1 Nitrospirales bacterium | reverse complement strand
GGATATTCGTACCGGCTCGACAACGGCGCGAGGTTGACGGGGGCTCGCATCAGCTTTCTGGATCTCGATCGCCGCACCTTGCAGATTCTCGACAGCGGAATGGCGTATCGAACCATTCGTGACCGGCAAGGCCGGATCGTCGAAACGGGGTTTCAAATCAATGAGGCCGTGCCAACCGAACAAGGTCTGTCCCGCCTGTGTTCGAGCCATTTGATCGAAAAGGACACGTTCAATTTCGTCGATACCATCTACCTGGCCATGGAAGAGCTCTCGGACCCCTTGGGCCATCCATATGGGGGAACGGTCTGGGCCCTGGACGTGGAACGCCAAACCCTGCATGCGGTGCCGGCCATGGGGCGCATGAACGGAGAAAATGCCGCGCCCTTGTTGGGTCCGCAGGGTGCGGTGGCCCTTCTGATTGGAGACGATACGATCCCGCAAACCATTGAGGCAGAGGTCGCCGGACAGGAAGCCGGCCTTCGCACGTCTCCCGGCCACGTTGTCACGGCGCCCCTCTGGTTGTACGTGGGCCAAAAAAATGCTCCTGCGGTCGAACAGGCGCTTCCGTTCGGCATTGATCCGGGACACGTGTCGTTCCTGAACCGGAACGGGTTACTCGCCGGGCAACTGTATTACTTCGTGGCGGATCACGGCGTACGGACGGTCGCGCAATTCAATGGGACAGGGGCCACGCTCACCGGCGTCTGGCAAGAAATTGACGTGTTGGACAGGGCGAAGGCCGGGGAAAAAGGGTATGATCCATTGGGCTATAAAACGGGCTTGACGCTACGGCGGGAGGCGAAGGCCGGCGGCGCCTTTCAGTTTTCCAGGCCTGAAGACGTGAGCACGCATCCTGCCATCGGCACCAGGGCCGTCCTGGCCTCGACGGGACGGGATACGGTGTTTCCCGATCATGATGCATGGGGGGCCATCTACCGGATCGACGTCGATTTTGAGGCGATGACAGCCACACTCAAAATCCTGTACGACGGTGATGATGCCGGTGGCGCCCGGTTTTCTCACCCTGATGAGGGCATTCGTAATCCGGATAACCTGGAGTGGGGGGAGGATGGATGGATCTATATCCAGGAAGACAACGCGAAACAGCAGGCTCCGCTATTCGGAAGTCATTCCGGCGAAGAACCGTCACTCTGGCGTTTGGACCCGCTGACCGGCGAGGCGCAACGGATTGCCAGGATCGATCGATCCGTCATCTTACCCAAAGGCAGCACCGATGAGAGTCCAGGCGTGACCGGTGCGTGGGAGTCGTCCGGGATTCTCGACGTTACGCATCTCTTCGTGACCCGGGGTGGAGAACGAGTGCTGCTGGCCACGGTCCAGGCGCACACGATACGCGACGGCCTGATCGCCATGCACAAGTTGCACGAAGGTGGCCAACTCATCCTTCTCAGGAATCCTCCGGCGGAATTTCCCGAACGGGGCGGCGAATGAAAGTCCGTATCGGCATGGTTTTCTTCCTTTGCTGTGTCGCGGGTCTGGCGGGCGCGGCTCGGGAAAACACCAAGCCGGCTCCGCCGCCGGAGTTGGAGCCGCACCTGGCGGCCATCGCTGGGTTGGCTCAACCATCTCCTGTGGTGAAGATTCCCGAAGGGTGGTTCCTCATGGGCACGATTCGCAAGGACGATGACCCGTTCGGGCTGGAAACGCAGTATGACGACACGGAGTTTCCACAGCGACGGATCTGGCTGGACGCATTTTCAGTCGATCGCGATGAAGTGAGTATGGGCGAGTATCTGGCGTTTCTGCGCCGGCACGAACTTCCGGTTCCGCTCAAACTGCGCCACCTGATCTGGCACCTGATCGACGTGCACGTTCTTCCGGATTACGTGATGGCGCGGTGGCCGGCCTTGTATGTGTCGTGGGAGGAAGCGGATCAATTGTGTCGCGCGCGCGGCAAACGCTTGCCCACCGAGGCGGAATGGGAAAAAGCCGCGCGGGGGACCGACGGCCGGGTGTTCCCCTGGGGTGCTGGGCCTCCCACCGCGGACGTGGCCGTGTTCGGGTTGTATCACGTACACCAGATCCCGCTGGTGGCGGCCGTAGACAGTTTTGACGAGGGACAAAGCCCGTTCGGGCTGCATCATATGGCCGGCAACGTTCGGGAATGGGTACACGATTGGTTTGGTCCGGACTCCTATCCCCTGATGCCCGAACGGAATCCGCAGGGGCCGGAAGCCGGACGGTACAAAAGCGTGCGCGGCGGATCGTGGCGAAGCCGGCCGCAACTCCTGCGAACGGCCACGCGCAACGGCGCGACGCCGGCCACGCGCTCGCCCAATATCGGATTCCGGTGCGCCCGAACCTTACCGGCGAATCCGGACGATGAGGTTATCGATGAAACGCACCCCTCCGACCCTGATCGCGCCGAGTAACACGACGGTTCCTTGAAGACGTGAAAGCGGTTCGAGCGTGCGGGCATCGCAACAGGCCAGGTAATCGACGTCCAGTCCGTGCCCCGCGTCGAGGACTTGAGCCATTCTCTTTTTGATCGAGTCGCCGCGCCGCGTTCCTTTTGCGATCGCTTCCTTCCCGGCCGACAGGGCTTGATAGAGGGCCAGCGCCTGCCGGCGTTCCGTTTTCGTCACGTAGCGATTTCGTGAACTCAGGGCGAGTCCGTCGTCATCGCGAACGGTCGGGCACAGCGTGACCCGCGTGTCCAGGTCGAGGTCCTTCACCAATTGCCGGATCAGGCAATATTGCTGGTAGTCCTTTTGTCCGAAGAATGATTGATTCGGACGGACGAGGTTCAACAGTTTAGTGACGACCGTGGTCATACCCTGAAAATGCGTGGGCCGGCATTCTCCCTCCCATCGTTGTGCAAGCGTGTCAACGGCGACGGTCGTTTGGAAATCCTGAGGATACAGGGCTTCCACCTCTGGAATGAAGACAAGATCGACGTTCGCTTCACGACAGCGTGCGAGATCCGCCGCCAGGTCTCTCGGATAACGGTGATAATCCTCGGCAGGGCCGAACTGGAGCGGGTTGACGAAAATGCTGACCACAACCGTTTGGCACGTGCGGCGCGCGCGTTGAACCAACGACTGATGACCCGCGTGCAACGCCCCCATGGTCGGAACCAGCCCGATCGAGTTCCCGGGCGGCTGCCGTCGTCGCCAGGCTCGCAAGGCCTGAGTCGTTCGGATGAGGCGCATTTAGTCAGCCGGAGGCGGCGCGCATGACGGCCGCGTGGTGAAGCGTGAACCGGGAACGACGTCGAGCCTTTGCACGCGATGGGTGTCCGTCAGCCGGTCGAGCAGGACTTGCATCGTTTGGTTATATTGAGGATGGACCCAGTCCGGAGCGAGTTCGGTCATCGGCGCCAGGACGAACCGCCGTTGATGGAGACGGGGGTGCGGAACGGTGAGTTGCGGGGCGTCGATGATCCGTTGCCCATAGAACAGGACGTCTAAATCCATGGGCCGGGAAACGTGTTTCAACTCGGTGTCGCGCCCGAGGCCCCGCTCGGTTTCCCGGCAAATCGCCAACAGGTGTTCCGGCTGAAGTTGCGTCTCGAGACGAATGACTCCGTTATAGAACCACGCGGCGTCGTGCCCGTGAACCATGTCGACGGGTTCGGTCTCATAATACGACGACACGCCGGTCAACGTGGATTGCGGCAACAGTCCCATCAAGGCCACGGCCCGGTCACAAAAATCCTGCCGGTCTCCCTGGTTCGATCCAAACGCGATAAAGACGGTTTCGACGCTCACCTTTCACCGTATTGATACGAAAAGAACCTTCTAGCACCCTCTCCCCACCGTGGGAGAGGGCAGGGTGAGGGGGACAGGGGAGGTAGGCCGCCTTTGTAGGGCGGCAATTACCACCCGGTGTGTTTGAGCCGGTCCACGGCCTCGGTCAATCGCTCCTTGGTCGTGGTGAGGGCCATGCGGATGTAGCCTTCACCCGGAGATCCGAACCCGTTTCCCGGCGTGGTCACGATTCCGGCTTTTTCCAACAGGTGCGCGGTAAAGGACGCGGAGGTATAGCCTTTGGGCACCTCGATCCAGACGTAAAACGTGGCCGAGGGCGTGTCAAATTCGAGCCCAAGATTTCGCAGCCCAGCGACCAACACGTCACGGCGTTCCTGGTAAATGGCCCGGAGCCCGGAGGTGAGCCGGTCGTCGGACTCCAGGGCCGTGATCCCGGCTTCCTGAACGGCTTGAAATTGCCCCGAGTCCAGGTTGCTCTTGATCTGGCTCAACCCTGCAATCACTTCGGCGCGGCCCACGGCAAACCCGATCCGCCAGCCCGTCATGTTGAAGGTTTTGGACAACGAATGAAACTCGATTCCCACGTCCATGGCACCTTCCGCTTCCAGGAAACTGGACGGGCGAAGGCCGTCGTAGAAAATTTCCGAATACGCCGCGTCGTGGCAGACGATCACGTGATGTTCTTTTGCAAACGCAATCACGCGACTGAAAAACGCCGCATCGGCGATGACCGACGTGGGATTGTTCGGCGAATTCAAGAACATCAGTTTCGCGTTTCGGGCTACGTCCGGGGGAATCGCATCCAGGTCCGGCAGGAACCCGTTCTGTTTCAACAGGGGCATCTCATGGGCAACGCCGCCGGCAAAGCTGGCGGACACCGGATACACGGGATACCCGGGGCTTGGGACCAGCACGACGTCGCCGGGATCGATAAAAGCCATGGGCACGTGGCCGATGCCTTCTTTTGAGCCGATCAAGGTGACCACCTCGGACTTGGGGTCCAGGGTCACGTTGAACCGTCGCTGGTACCAGCCGGCGACTGCGGCGCGAAACGACAACATCCCGCTCGACGAAGGATATTGATGGTGCTGCGGATCAGTCACCGCCTGTTGCATGCGTTCCAGGATGGGATCGGGCGTCGGCAGGTCGGGATCGCCGATGCCCAAATTGATGATATCCACCCCGCGAGCAATGGCCTGCTGCTTCATCTCGTCAATGGCCGCAAACAGATATGGGGGTAAGGTCCTGATGCGTTCAGCATACGTAATGGGAACACCACTCATTCCTGCCACTCCTTTTTCATTATGACTAAATCGGTTTTGAAGGTCTCTTTTTACGAGAGGACAACGTCTTTCCCTCTTTCAACTTCAAAGGACGATGCAAGAACGTATACCGCTTTCGGTTCTGGTTGCGACTGTCGAAAATGATTTCTTCCAAATTACGAGAGGTTTTGATCTCCGACCGAATCAGATCAATCAGGTCCTTAAATTCATCCGGCGAAGGGTTAAATTTTTTCCATGACAGCATAAAATCAAAGTAAGCCCCGTGCCGAAAGAGACGTCCCGGCAAGGCATAGTGTTTACGGTTGCCCAGTAGAATCCCATAGCGTAGATAAGGATGGACGGTTTTGTGTGCAGAGGCCTTTTGACTATAAGTAATCGCATCGTGTGTGTTGACTGAGTTTATCTTAACCTCAATGATCAACCGAGGTTTCCATGCTTGATCCGGCCATTGTTCATAGATCAGCAAATCGGTTTCGTAGACAGTCTTCGTCACCTCCGGCTCTTGGCCGGCGTATTTCAATATCTCATAGGCATAGGGCAGTCTTTGCCCGGATTTGACAACTAGATTTGCCTCATATTGGTCAATGGCCTTCTGAATTTTCCCAACGATTGAGTTGCTCCAGCTTTTTTCGTTCATCCGGATAGTTTCTGCAACCTCTTGAACATGTTGTCTCCACGTGGCGACAAAAATAATGCCGCATACGCGTAGCCGTGCATTTTCTCGTTCTCATCCAGTGCGATGCAAACGTTCAAGGTTTGGGTATGCCCAAATCCTTGAATATCCGCTTTGCAAGGTTTTCGTCAATTTCCCTGTGTCTTGGAACGGTCGTAACCTTCTTTTTGGGACGGTTGACATAGACACTGTGCTTGCCGCCTTCACGCAATAATTCACAGCCCATTTTCTCAAGATGACTTATCAAAAACTGCCGTTTCATATAGAAACGTTGCCCAAAGCCTCTTTCACAACATGAGAGTTCCCGGAACCTATCTCTTCTTCAGCCAATTGCCGATTTGCCTGCAACACGAGTTGTATGGCCTCAACCAAGTTAGCTTTGGTCTCTTCCAATGTTGAGCCTTGTGTATTAGCACCAGGCAGTTCCTCAACGTACCCGATGTATCCTTGCGGAGATTTCTCGAAGACTGCCGTCAAAGCTTCTTTCATGTTGTGTCTCCTTTAGCGGTAAGTCAGATTACACCTGGGTCTCGGCTATGGAGCGCCAATTGCCGCTATAGTGTTGGTAAGGGTATTTTTCTTTTCACAAAAGACGGTTCACGTTACTGCACCGGCAAGCCGGGAATCAAGGAACGGCGGGCGGAGGATCGGTTCCCGGAGAAGCGGGAATTCGGGAAAGGCCTTTTTCGTTGAATCTCAAACCGTGCATTCAGTGTATCCAGAATTCGACGGGCGTGGACAGAAACTTCTCCAGGGAAATACCGCCCTCGCCGACTATTAAAGTCCTTGTCGGATTAAACCTTTTGACAAAATCATCCAAGCCGGGAAAAGAAGAAGGTATTCTGCCGCTTTTGACTTCAATTGCCACAATTTTCTTTCCCTGTCGCAAGACAAAATCCACTTCACGGTTGTTTTCACGCCAATAAAACAGTTTCATCCCTTCGCCGACAGTGGCATTAAGCAAATGCGCCCCCACTGCGGATTCCACTAGCCGTCCGGGCATGTTTCCATCTTCCATCTCATGATGCCAATCCATGCCGAATTGTGCCGTTATCAAAGCGGTATTAAACACTTGAAGTTTAGGAATTGACCGGCGACTTGCCACCATGCTGCCGGAATACTTTTGCAGTCCGGCAATCGTTCCCGTTCCCTCGAGTAAATCAAGATAGTGGGCCAAGGTGGTAACGTTTCCTTTGTCTTGCAGTTGTCCGGCTATTTTTCTGTAGGAAAGAATTTGCCCCGAGTAGGCGCAACCGAGTTCAAACAGGCGACGAAGCAACGCGGGCTTGTCAACCCGAGAAAGCAAGATGACGTCGCGGGAAATCGTTGTTTCCATCAGGGAATTCTTTATATATTCCGACCAACGTGCCTGCTCATTTATGAAGGGAGTGGCTCCGGGATAGGCGCCATAAAAAAGATATTGTTCCAAATCCCATCCAAAAGCCCGTTTCATTTCAGAGAAACTCCAATGTGGCAAATGCAGGATTTCAAAACGACCGGCAAGACTTTCCGCAAGGCCCCGCCCCATCAACAGCGGAGCCGAACCCAGCAACACCACCTTGACGGGCGTTTTTTTTCTCGTGTCCTCATCCCAAAGAGATTTGACGACTGAAGACCATTGCGGAATTTTTTGGATTTCATCCAATATCAGCAAGGCCCCTTTTCTTTTTGACCGTCGCGTTAGACGTCGCGCCTCAATCCATTGACGGACAATCCAACCGTGACCGTCGCGCAAGGTCGGTTCATCCGCACTGGCAAAATGATAGGGCAGGTTATTCCGCTCGGCCACTTGCAAGGCAAGGGTCGTCTTGCCCACCTGCCGTGCCCCCGATATGGACTGAATGAACCGGCGGGATTCCTTCAGGCGTTTCGCCAACTCCCTTGCCTGCGGTCTGATGAATTTCATTCTCGCCATTTCCCGAGACTCTATAATATTGAACAAAATTGTTCAATATACAGAACAATTTTGTTCAGATGATTGAACAAATAATCATGAAGTCAACGCCATTTTCTTCACTCAAATGAATGCGGGTTTTTAAAGGAGATTTCCTCTTTGCGGGGACCGCCGTTCCTGGCGATCAGGTAGCAGGCGTGGTGGGGAGCATCATGTCAGGCACTTCCCGCTGGCTCCCTAAGCCGAGGGAGACCATTTTCCCGGCATTGGCAAAATAGTCGAAAACAGTATCCCCGCCACCTCGCAAGCGGTTTTGCCTTTGAATAACGGATGTGCGGTTATCCTGTTTTACAGCAAAACATAGCAAGACAAGCTTCAAAGATGTTTTTGCTATGAATTGCTATGATTCTGCTATGCTTGCTATGAATTTGCTGTGCCGTTGCTATACTTTGCTATGATACTGCTATGCCTTGCTATAGTTTTGCTATGATGCTGCGATGTTTTCGCCAACGCTTGTTTGACTTTGGTTTTTTGCCGTTTTAAGATAACGACAAAGGTACCTCCCCGATGACAAGAGCCCAAGGGGCTCTCTCTGGCAACAGAGTAGTTGGGGAGGTCGTTTTTTTATCCCTGCCCTTAGTAGTACCTTGTTTTTCCAGTCAGGAAGATCTCAAATTCACTCCGTATAGCCGGTTCGATGATGTCATAGTGTTCATTATCACTACGCTCCCATTTTCTGAAAATACTCCAGTTACAATAGTCAACAATCTGGAGACCGTAATGAGACTTAGCTGCATGATGCAGGATTGTATAGTTCGTACCTTCGGGCAACATTTTTTCCAGAACTGCTTTGGTTGATTTTTCCATTGCTTTGCGTTTGCTCGCTTCCGGCATGCTGTCTGTGATGAGAGGTGGCTTGGGAAATCTGAACAAGGGGGATAAGTGACATTTCTGCTCACGAGCGGCATCATTGCCGTCCATGAGGAGGAACCATGATGAGACGACCACGCCGAAACCATAGCCCGGCGTTTAAGGCCAAGGTGGCGCTTGCAGCCATCCGCGGGGACCAGACGCTGGCGGAACTCACCCAGCAGTTTGACGTGCATCCGAACCAGATCAAGCAGTGGAAGGACCAACTCCTAGCGGGGGTAGCCGATGTTTTCGACGGTGGGGTGAAGAAGCCAGTAGCCTCCGAGTCCGAGGTCACCGCGCTGCATGCGAAAATCGGGCAATTGACCCTGGAGAATGATTTTTTAGAGGGTGCGCTCAGCAAGGCCGGTCTGTTGCCGAGCGCAAGACGATGATGGACCGCACGCACCGCGTGAGTGTCAGCCGGCAAGCCCGGCTACTGGGCATCAGTCGGGGCAGCGTGTATTACCAGCGCCGGCCTCCTTCAGCGGCCGATCTGGCCTTGATGCGCCGGCTGGATGAGTTACATTTAGAGTATCCCTTTGCGGGCAGCCGGATGCTCGTGGGCTTGCTTCGGCAGAACGGCCATGTGGTGGGGCGCCTGCACGTTGCCACGCTGATGAAGCGCATGGGGATCGTGGCCCTCTATCGCCGCCCGACGACCTCGCACCCGACGCCGGGCCACCAGATTTATCCGTATCGGTTAAGGTATCTGGCCGTCACCCGACCGAACCACGTGTGGGCGATGGACATCACGTATGTGCCCATGGCCCGTGGGTTCGTGTATCTGGTGGCGGTCGTCGACTGGTTCAGCCGCAAGGTGCTCGC
>JAJDZI010000088.1 GCA_022824735.1 Nitrospirales bacterium | reverse complement strand
TCAGGCCCGCAAGATTGCGACAAGACGCTCAAGAGCTTCGATACAAAACGCAGATGTCACGGCTTCGGAGCCATGCCCTATCCGCCCGACCGTGCCCCACTTTAACGTTTGGTCGCCGAACGCGAGAAATTCCGGCCAGCTTCCGTCCTCGCGTTGCGAACTCGTGAACCTTTCCACCTGGCGTCGCGCGTCGATGCGATCGAGGCATCCAACAGCGTCGAGCGCCGACACGGCCTGAGCGGTTTGCAGGACGTTGCCGAAATCTCCCTTGTCGTCACGCAAGTCTAGGATACGATCCGCCAGTATCGGGCGCAGCCAATCGAGAGCGGGCTGTGCGCGCATCACGGCACGGGCGGTTGCATAGTAGATCGCGACGTCGTCCGGATACCATTTGGATGAGCCTTTAACCTTGGCATCGGCGATCAAGGCTTCCAACCATCGCTGGGCATCCCTGGTTTCAGGGCAGTCGCCGAGATAGGCAATGACGTTCGCATTGACGACGGGGTCGGCTTCGAGACGAAAGCGCGACACCACGTCGGGTTCGTCGTCCTCCAGAACCCAGGTCATAAAGCGACCTTCCTCGTCGCGATTCGCCAATATGTGCGGGACGTTCCTCCCCAGTAAGATCCAGGGGTGAGTTCCCATCACAAGTGAACAAAGTGCGGTGCTGTCAAGATCCTGGGGCAGGTGGCGATAATAGCGCCACAATCCGGGATATTCGATGGTCTTGACAAGATACTTCTTGGTCGCGGTGCAGATGGCCTTGGCCCGCGCTTCCTCGCAAGATTCCAGGGCGAGCACGCAGAAAGCCGAGACAAAGGGCGGTCTTTCGAAATGCCGTGGTATGTCCGGATCGGCGACGTTGAACCGGATACAGTGCCAAGCACCATGTGCATCTATCGTGGATTCCAGAAAAGCGAGCCCGTTGCGGATGCTTTCTCTACCGGCTTTTGCAAGCCCTTCGGTGGTTGTCGCGTGCCTTGGGGCACTCGACCGCTCGACGGCGGGAGGGCGAAGGGGCGGCGCGGGATCGTACATGGTTTTGCGAAGAAACGCGAGCGATGCCGCGCCGGTTTTCGCCTCCTCCCGTTCCGCCTCGGAGAATTTGCTGCGCGGCGGAAGGACCACGTGCGTCGTGGTATAGGTTTCTTCGTGTACGTGAAGCTCATGGTCTTTGGCCATCGTCACGCCAAATTCCTTCTCGATGGTCTCTTTGGGTTTGGCCAGAAGCCGTTCCCGAAAGTCGTCGTCCTCGCTGGCTCGCGATACAAGAAAACCGGCTACGTCAAAGGGTTTCTTCATGCGAATAACTCTCAATGGCCATTCATCATGCCCGGATAACATCCGAGACCCTGGGCGATCTGGGCATAACTGCTGAGAGGGAACACCGCACACTTCCGCAACCAGTCCTCCTTGTCGATGACCTTCCGGTTGAGCAGTCCGATCATCTCGTCGAACTTGCGTAGCGCGTCGCAATCCACCGCCTCGGGGTCCGCCGCCGCCCGGTATTTCGGCCAGGCGTGGTCGCGAGCGTACCGCCAGAATTTGCTGTCGTACCGGGAGCCGCAGCAGTAATGCCAGCCCACGAACAAACCGCTGCAGAGCATGTAGTTGATGAGAAACCGATTCACCACCGGCGCGTCGCGTTCCCGGTGCTCTACCGGCCGGTTGAGACGCATGTGGAGCACCATCCCAACCTGCAACTGGGCGATCACGATCGCCGTCGCTTCCAGGGGCTCAAAGAAACCGGCTGCGTTGCCAATGCGTGCCACCGCTCCATCGTAGACCTGACGGTGAACGAAATTGGGGAACGAAATGACGGCGCGTTGCTCGAATTCCGCCACCTCATCGGCTGCAAGCAGCGCGTCGAAGTCGGCTTCGACTTCGGCCTGGTTTGAGACGTCGCGATTGAAAATGTAGCCGTACGACGTGTGCACCGTGAGCGGGATCACGAATACCCAACCGTGGGGACGGGCCACCGCGCGGGTATAGGTCGGTCGCATAACAGGTTCATCCCGCTCTGCCTTGATGATTGCCGGACAGCGACGGATGATCGCGGTATTGGTGGGGATGCAGGGAACGTCGATGTGTTGTTCGGGATGGAGCTCACGAGGAAACCCGCGAGCATCGAAGACCAAGTCGTAGTGTTCCGCCGCCCGTCCCTCGAATTCCACTCGCGCGCCATCCTCCACCCTCGTGATACTGAGCACTTTGGCGTCGATATGCCGGGCGCGCGTACTTTCGTGCAACACGTCCACCAGGTAGTCGGCGGACAGGTGGTAGGCGTAAGCCACCTGTTGCGGCGTGAAGTAGTGAATGAAGTCCTGCTTGTGGTGCCCCCATCCTTCGTAGGCTATGCCGTACTTGCGCGTTCCGTTCAGGCGCCGCTGGACGATTTCATGGGGCAAACCGGTCAGTTTATGCAGATCCTGCACGAGGCTCGGCCAACTGCCTTCGCCGACGCCGATAACGGGGATGCGCGAGTCATAGATGTGGTGCAACTCATGGTCCTCGTCGGGATGAAGTCGCGCCACGTTGGCGGCAGCAAGGGAACCTGCGGTGCCTCGCCCGATTACCGCAATTTTACGCAATGATTTGGCACCTGGCTGCATCATCGCAAGACCTCCAGAAGCCTGAGTCGTTTAGCACGGCAGGAATGTGGACAATTGTAGCGCCGTAGGACGAGCAAGATCAACTTCGTGCGGGGGCCGTTACACCGATCCCGCTTCCTGATGCTCCGGCGGAGTCAACGAGTCGGCCGCGGCCGGGCGGTTTCTGCGTAACACGTCTTCCACTATCAGATACACCGACGGCAGAATCGTTAAGATAATCACCGTGCCGAACAGGATGCCGAACCCCAGCGAAATCGCCATGGGGATGAGAAACCGGGCCTGCAGCGCCGTCTCGAACATCATCGGAGCCAAGCCAAAGAACGTGGTCAACGACGTCAGGACAATGGGCCGAAACCGGTTCATCGCCCCTTGAACCACCGCTTCGGAGAGGGGAATGTCCTGTGCCTCGCGGATGCGATTCGTGCCGACGATCAGGACCAACGAATCATTCACCACCACGCCGGCCAACGCCACGATGCCAAGCAAACTGACCATACTGAGGCCATACCCCAACAGCAGGTGCCCGATAAGCGCGCCGATGAAACTGAACGGAATCCCCAGCATCACGATCAGCGGTTGCACGTAACTCCTGAAGGGAATGGCCAGCAACCCATAGATCAACAGCAGGACCAGGACGAACCCATCGGCCATGGCAGAAAGCGATTCCCGTTGGGACGATTGCTCGCCTTCCAGGGAATACGTGAGACCCGGATATTTCGCTTGCAACGTTTCCATGTCATGGGCAAGCACTTCCCCGATGATGGTGTTGGCATTGGTGATTTGACCATCGACGGCAGCCGTGACCGCCATGACTCGACGCCCTTCGTGTCGTTTGATTTCCGTATAGGCCCGTCCCTGTTCAATGTCCGCAGCTTCAGCCAATGGAATTTCCCCGCCTTGCCCGGTAAGCAGGACCAATTGTTCGATCGTGAAAGAGGACCGGCGTTCTGATTCGGGTAGCCGCACCATCACCTTCACTTCGTCGCGGCCTCGTTGTTGCCGGAGCGCTTCCACGCCATAAAAGGCCCCTCGCACCTGCCTGGCCAAATCCGTCGCATTCAGTCCCAGGCTGCGAGCTTCGGGCTTGATGCGAAAGCTCAATTGCGGTTTGCCCAACGACACGCCGTCGTCGATATCCGTCACCCCCGCGTATTGCGACAGCATCTCCGCCAATTCCCGGGCGGCGGTTTCCAGCGTCGCCCGGGAACGATGAGAGAGCTGGATGTCGATCGCCGCGTCGCCGGTCGGACCAATTTCGGCCTTAAAGGTCAGAGACTCCACCCCCGGGACCATCCCGATGGCGGCCCGCCATGTGTTGACAAAATCCGCTCCGCCGAAATCCCGTTGGTCCGCAGGCACCAGAAAAACAAGTAACCCGACCATGTGACTGCCGGTTGTGGCCATCGGGGCCAGCCCCGGGCCCCCTCCTATCAAGGGTGAACCGATTTGGCCATACATGCCGCGCAACGCGGCTTCGCCTCCGCGTTGCGCGAGCGCAGCACGTGCCGACTCCATGAGATGATTCATGACTCTCCGGGACTGTTCCATGGACGCCCCATAAGGAAGGGTGGCTTGCACCGCAACCATCTCAGAATCAATGGCCGGTAGAAAGGTAAAGGCGATATGCCCGCCGGCAATCATGCCTGCTGCCAGGATCAACAAGGCCACCCCCAGTGCCACCGTCACATAGCGATTGGCAATGGCGGTTCGAAGAAACGGTTGATAGCGCTCCCGTATAAAGGTCTGCATGGCTTGACTGAACCACCGTCGAGGCCGGTCGAGCGTCTTCCAGAAGCCCGACAATTCTCGCGTATGCGCCAAATGGGCCGGCAACACGAACAAGGACTCGATCAGCGACACCACAAACACCGCGATCACCACGGAGGGAACCTGCCGCAAAAAATTGCCGAGATCGCCCGGCACGAAAAGCAAGGGCAGAAACGCGGCGATATTGGTCAGGACGGCAAACGTGATGGGACCGGCAATCTCCCTGGCTCCGGCAATCGCCGCATCCAGAAACGGTAGCCCCTGCTCCCGTTTCTGATAGATGATTTCCCCCGCGACCACCGCGTCGTCCACGATAATGCCCAGCGTGATGATGAACGCAAACAGGGAAATCATGTTGATGGAGGCGCCGGTCAGGGGGATGAAGAGAAACGACCCGATGATGGAGACAGGCAGGCCGACCGTGACCCAAAACGCGAGCTTGATGTCCAAAAACAAGCCCAGGAGCAACAGGACCAGGATCAGGCCCAGAAAGGCATTCTTCAATAACAGGGACATCCGGTCACGATAAATCTCGGATCGGTCATTCTCGACGGTCAATCCAATGCCGTCCGGCAATTCCGGTCGCAATTCCTCCAAATACGCGTACACGTTTTCGGAGATGGACTGTGGCGTTTCCGTGCCAACCCGGAACACCTGGACCTGGACCGCCCGTTGGCCATTGTAAAAGGCTTCCTGGTCAACGTCCTCAAACCCATCGGTGACCGCCGCAATGTCACCCACGGTAATCGTCGCGCCATCCGGCGTGGAGGCGATGGGAATCTCCACGAATTCCCGGCCGAAATCGCGCCGTTCCTGGGTCCGCAACAGCACTTCGCCGCTGGGGGTCTTGACCCCTCCCCCGGGCAGTTCAATGGCGGCTTCCCCGATCTCTTTGCCAATCCGGTCCAAGGTCAGGCCGTAGGCGCGCAGGTGCCGTTGGGGCACTTCAATGGAAATTTCCCGCGGGCGAACCGCACCCAGTTGCACGAGCGTGATCCCCGGTCGTTGCAGCAAGTCATCCCGCACGCGTTCGGCTACGTCACGCAGGACATGCTCTTCCTGGTCTCCATGCACCAGGACCATCAGGACCTGGTTGCGAACTTCCGCCAGGCTGATCATGGGTTTTTCCGCCAATTCCGGAAACGACTGAATGCTGTCGATCTCGTTCGTGACGTCCTGCAAAACGTTATCGGCGTTGACCCCGTCAATCAACTCGATCTCCACCTTGGCCCGGCCTTCCGAAGCCGTGGAGGTCACTTCCTTGACTCCGTCCAGTCCCCGCACGACGTCTTCAATGGACAGGAGAATCCCTTGTTCGACCTCTTCCGGGCTGGCACCGGGATAGGCCACGGAGACGCGAACCATGTTGACTTTGAACTCCGGAAAGACTTCCTGCTTGATGTTGGTGCTGACGAGTAATCCGCCGACAATAAAAATCAGCATGACGAGGTTGGCGGCCACCGTATGGTGGGTCATCCAGGCAATCGGACCGGAATGCGGGGAGGTCTGCTCAGGAGAGGCCATGGACAGGGCTACTCGGTGGAGACGGGCGCCGCCCGTCCGGGACCGTCGGATTCCGGAGAAGCATTCACAGGCGACGGGGGTTCATCAACGGTTTGTAACGGGAGACCGGGAATCGCCGCGGGGAGTTGACTCGTGACAATCTCCTCACCATCCCGGATGCCTCGACCGACCACAACCGTCTCTTTTCGGGAAAGGACGACGTCAACCGGCCGAACGTCCAACTGGTTCTCGGTATTCTTGATCCAGACACGCGTGCCTTCCCGGATCGCCTCCCGGGGCAGGACAATCACGTCGTGTAACTCGGGACCTTCGATCTCAACGCGAACGTATTCGCCCAATAACAATGGACGACGCACCCGGGCTGGTTTTGCCAACTCCAGGGGATCGGCAATTGATACCAGGACTTGGGCCATCCGGCCGTTCTCCGTCACGTCGCCTAACAATTCGACGACCGTGCCCTGCCGCACCACCGATTCGCCGTTGCCCTGTTCACGAATCACCCGGACGGGCGACCCTTGAGGATGACCGGCATCAGGAAAAGCAATCCACTCCAACTGCTGGATGGGCACACTGACCTGCACCCGAAACTCATCCGTACCCACCAGCGTCGCCACGGAACTTTGCGGATTGATGAGTTGGCCGATCTCGACGGATTCATTGAGCACCAAGACATTAAAGGGGGCTCGCAACACCGTGCGACGCAAGTTCAACCGGGCCTTGCTCAGCCGGCTCTTGGCCGCGGCCAGCGCAATGCGTTTTTCCTTGAGGTGCGGACGGCGGAGAGCCAGTTGTCGACTCAGGGTGTTGACTTCGCCGGCAGACGGGTTCAACAGGTTCCATTCACGCTTCGCCACGGCTTGATTGCCGAGTTCCATCTTCAAATCAAACTCCGCTTTCGCCAAGGAAGCCCGTTGCTCATTGACCGCGACTTGATAATCGCGCGGGTCGATCTGCAACAAGACGGCACCGTTGTTCAGGGTTTCTCCGATGACCAATCGCGGATTGAGCTTCACCACCCGGCCGTTGATTTCCGGTTGCACGATCAACCGCTGATGCCCCTGCACGGTCCCGTATGCGGTGACGACCGTCTGCTCATCCCGGACCCGTGCGGTGAGGACTTCGACAAAAGCCGGTTTCACCTCTTTTGGGACCTTGGGCACGGTCGGACTCAGGAGCAGCAACCCCTGTGCCCCCAGGACAGCCAATCCGATGATGAGCAGGGGCAGAACAATCTTCAGGATCTTCGATTTTTTATCCGCTGAATCGACCGGGTCCGTCATTCGGGCGCCTCCCGCATGGCAAGATCCTCGGACACGGGTTCGGGCATCCAGCCTCCCCCAAGGGATTTATACAACTGCACCACGGTGAGGAGGTGATTACGTTGCGTTTGCGCCAGGGCCGTTTCCGCGTTCAACGCTTCGCGCTGAGCCGTCAGGACCTCCAGGTACGACGCTTTCCCATTCAGGTATTCGAGCTGGGCCAACCCCACGGCTTCACGAGCGTGCGCAACCACTCGTTCCCGTTCTCTCCGGATCTCTCGAATCTTCTGATAGCCGATGAGGGCGTCTTCCACTTCCCGAAAGGCTTGTTGAATGGCTTTTTCGTAGGAGATGACCGCCTGTTCCTGTTGGGCTTGCCTCACTTCCAGGTTGGCGAGATTGCGCCCTGCGTCGAAAAGGGGCACCGTCAGCGTCGGCCCAAATTGCCAAGTCCGTGAAAGACCGTCAAAGAGTTGGGAAAATTGCAGACTCTGGGCACCGAAATTTCCCGTTAAACTGATCTGCGGGAAAAACGCCGCCTTGGCTACGCCGATCCGGGCATTGGCCGCGATCAATTTTTGTTCGGCTTCCACAATATCCGGACGCCGCTCCAGCAACGCCGACGGCAACCCCGCAGGCACTTCCGGAGCCAGCGGTTGATCGCGCAACGAAGTCCCGCGAATGATGCGGGCCGGGTTCCGTCCCATGAGAAGGGTCAGTTGATGTTCCTTTTGACCGATTTGCCGTTCGAGGTCGGGGATGACGGCCCGGGCGCGGGCCACTTCCTGGTCCGCGCGACGAATGTCCAGCGTGGATCTCTGCCCCACGAGTTTTCGCAACCGGATCAGGTCAAGCGCCTCCTGCCTGGCCTCCAGGGTGCGTTTGGCCAATTCCAATTCGGCATCCAATTCCTGTAGTTCGAAATACGCCGTGGCCAGGTCGCTGACCAGCGTCAGGATGACCGTCCGGCGCGCCGATTCCCGGGCGAGCAGGTCGGCTTGGGCCGCTTCCGTAGCTCGACGCAGTCTTCCCCAGAAATCGAGTTCAAAAGATAAATCCATCGTGGCCCTGAATTGATTCGTGGCGGGGGGCGCAAACGCGCCGCCGGGGAATCCGAACTGCCGAATCTGGGCCCCGGCCGGTTGATTGCGCTGAATGCTGCCCTTGCCGTCAATCCGCGGGAATTGATCGGCACCGGTGGCCGCGAGTTGGGCACGGGCCTCTCGAACCCGGGAGACCGCAAGGCGCAAGTCCTTGTTCTCCACCAATGCCTTGCGGATGAGGATCTGAAGGTTCTCATCTTCGAAGAGTTCCCACCAGCCCAGATCGGCCAATGACGCCTCTTCAAGGGATGCGCCCTGCTGCATCCGAAAGCTGTCCGGTTCCGCGACCGGCGGGCGCTCATAATCCGGCCCCAGGGCGCATCCGCCTACGATGAACGTCCCGAGGCTCATCATCAGGAGCAGGAAGTTCATAGCTGCCGGGCTCTCCCGCCCTGCGCCGCCACCAGTCGTTGACGCGGTACGGCACGCAATTTCATGTGATTCGGGCGAATGAACGTCTCCACGAGCGTGTCCAATATCAAATATCAATTTGAACCGTACCACCAGCCTGCCCTTTCCGGCAATGCGGCTATTGGCACAGGGATAGGGAAGGAGGTCAGTTCACTGCCTCCTTCTGTCATTCTTGCGAACGCGAGAATCCAGGGTCTTTGCTTTTTCCTCAGTTCGCAACGACAACAACCCTGGATCCCTCCTCGACATCCTTAATCGAGGATCCAGTCCATATGGTCAAGGATGACAGAGGGGAAGGGACGGGGATTGTAGATGTTCACTAATGCGTTGACAGTTTTTCCCGCTGCCTTTTGTACGCCGGCACCCGTTAGGCGGTGCCGCGCGCGTCATCCACGCTCCAAATTCCCGACCCGTGGGCCGAGATGAAGAGAAAGGCGAAGCAGTACATGATGGCCAGGTCTCCCTGATTCATGATCGGGAAAAACGCCTGAGTCCCATGCACCATCCAATATCCCGCGGCCATCAGCCCGCTGCACAAAAACGCCGCCCATCTCGTGAACAGCCCCACCGCGACCAGCAGGCCGCCGATCAATTCAATGGGACCGGCGACGTAGATGACAAACGCCGGCACTTCATGTTGCATGGGCGCGGGAAAAGCGAAGAGCTTTTGCGTGCCGTGAAAGACAAACGTCAGGCCAGTGAAGATTCTCAACAAGGCATAGGTCTGGTTCGTGTACGCTTGCATGAACATTCTGATACCTCCTTCGTTGAAGGTTCAAAAACCACTTTACAAAGGGACGTCGCGCGGCTGAGACATCGGGCGAAACGACAGGATCCGGCGCTTACCCTCCGAATCGAGTTGAATGATCAATTCCACGGCAGTCCCTTTTCTCAGGGTCCGCAAATCCACGACGGAATCCAAGTCATGAGGATGCACCGCCAGCATGGCCTCACCAAGAACCGGGCGCCATCCCATTTTGAATGACGGATCGCCGGAGCGTTGATGCCAATTCAACCAGAGGACCGGTCCGTCGAAGTCGATATACTGAACGGTGCCCCGGATGCCCGTAGGCTTGGTAAAATTCAGAACGTCCGTCAGAAAGGTATCCAGGGGGTGGGGTTCGGTTTGGGCTATTGCCGGAACAGGAGTCAGGACAACAAGCAGCACGAAAGCCAGTAGGGGAGGACCGGAGCCTGCCCTGAGCGAAGCGAATGGGTGTCCCCCCGGACCTGCGTGCCTCCCCGATTTTCCGTTTTTTCTCATGGCCTGGGTCCTGTACTCACGCCCTATCGCCAATCATACACCTTGTTGCCCCGGCATTAAACCCCTCCCGGCTCACACCCACCCGCTCATGGTCCCCGAACGCGTTGCGGAACACGTCCACGATTTCATGAAACTTCTTTAACGTCGTCCATTCGGCGTAGCCCGCGTCCCGTAACAGCCGCGGGAACGCGGTCCGGTTTGTCCGTTGCCCTTCGTGGCTCCCATCCCCGAGCAGGTAATGATCCAGGATGACCCGCGTGCAGGCCTGCTCGAGTTCATCGGCAAAGCGCTCAGGGTCATCCAGCGGCAACAACGGGCTCACCGTGGCCACCGCGTCCAGCCCCGCGGCACGCAGGGCGTGCAGGGCCTGAATCCTGACATTGGGGGAATAGGCTTGCTTGGGAAAAGAAGCCGGCAGGTTCGGTTTATCCGTTTCCACTGTTACGTGGATGCGCACGTCGCATTGCCGCTGAAGTTCCCGCAGGAGCGAAAGGTCGTCAACAACCAGCGGCGTGTGCGATTGAATGGCCAGGACGTCCGGCGGGCGCTCAACCATGGCTTCCAGCAACCCCCGTGTGCGTCGCAGGGTCCGTTCCTGCGGCGGATAGGGCTCGGTGACGCTGGACATGAAAATTCTGAGGGGTTTGGGATTGCCGGAGCGCTTCAGCCGGTCATAATGCGCACAATAGGCGTGCACGGCACCGTCCTTGACGTCCAGGAACCGTCCCCACGTCCGTCCCCGCACGTGATAGGGATTCCACTGCGCGTAGCAGTACAACCCGCACAGCGTGTTGCCGAGCGCACACCCTCGATACAGGTTGATGGTATGGGTAAACCCCTGCCCCAAAAACCCACCCGTAGGATTCAGAATCGTCTTACACGAAATTTCTCTGAGTTCCATGGGAGGCATTCACGAAAATCTCTCATGCAGGTTTGCCGCCTGCATCATTCTGTCATTCTTGTATGTGTTCACTAATTCGTTGACACATTTCAGCTCGCCTTTTCCCCTCCTTTGTAAGGAGGGGCGAAGGGGAGGTAGAGCTGGTCCGGAGTAAGTGGAACGCGTGTGATCGTCAGTGTTCATGCTTATTGGGTCTACGCCTCTACCCCACCTAT
>JAJDZI010000010.1 GCA_022824735.1 Nitrospirales bacterium | reverse complement strand
CTCTTCTGTCCGCCCCGGCAGCAGACTCCAGTTGTGTAGCGCATTGTACAAGTTAAACGCAACAGATAAAATTGTGCGCTCATGGATAAGAAAAGCCTAAGCGAGCGTGACATTTGTACCAAATTCATCACCCCCGCCCTGCGCAAAGCAGGTTGGGACGAGATGACATAAATCCGCGAGGAGGTCAGCTTCACCAAGGGCCGCATCATCGTGCGCGGCAAGCTGGTCAGCAGGGGCAAGGCCAAGCGGGCCGACTATATACTCTCCCATAAGCCCAACGTCCCTATTGCGATAATCGAGGCCAAGGATAACAAACATGCCGTCGGCGACGGCATGCAACAGGCCCTCGATTATGCCGAAACGTTGCAGGTTCCCTTCGCATTCTCCTCCAATGGCGACGGATTCGTATTCCATGACCGGACCGGCACCGGCGTTGGAAAAGAAACCACGCTCGATAACGAGTCCTTCCCCTCGCCAAAAGACCTGTGGGTACGCTATTGCGCGTGGAAAGGCCTGACCTCCAAGGAAGAGGCTATCGTCCTTCAAGATTATTTTGACGATGGCAGCGGCAAAACCCCGCGCTACTATCAGGTCAATGCCATCAACGCCGCCATCGAAGCCATCGCCAAAGGATGCAACCGCATTCTGCTTATCATGGCCACAGGAACCGGAAAAACCTACACCGCCTTTCAGATCATCTGGCGACTATGGAAGGCTGAACACAAAAAACGCATCCTGTTCCTGGCTGACCGCAACGTGCTGGTGGACCAAACCATGGTCAACGACTTCCGGCCCTTTGGTCAGGCCATGGCCAAGCTCTCGACCAACGCCAAAACCATTGAGCGCGCGGATGGCTCCACGGAGGACTTGTCTGCCGCCATCAACAAAACACGTCGCATTGATACAGCTTACGAAATCTACCTCGGTCTCTATCAGGCGATCACCGGACCGGAGGAACACCAAAAAATATTCCGCGAATTTTCACCCACCTTCTTCGACCTCATCGTAGTCGATGAGTGTCATCGCGGCAGTGCCGCCGCCGACTCGGCTTGGCGGGAAATCCTGGAGTATTTCACCACGGCCACGCAGATCGGGCTCACCGCCACACCCAAGGAAACTCGCTACGTTTCCAACATCCATTACTTTGGCGAGCCGGTCTACTCCTACTCCCTGAAACAGGGAATCAGGGACGGCTTCCTCGCCCCCTACAAAGTCATCAAAGCCCATATCGACCGGGACGTACAAGGCTACCGTCCGGAAAAAGGCCAACGCGACCGGAGCGGAAAAGAAATTGAAGATCGCATCTACAACACCAAGGACTTCGACCGTAACCTGGTGCTGGACGGCCGAACCAAGGCCGTCGCCCAAAAGGTGACGGAATTCCTGCAGGAAAGCGGCGATCCCTTCCAGAAGACGATCATCTTCTGCATCGACCAGGAACACGCCACACGCATGCGGCAGACGCTCGTCAACCAAAACGCTGGCTTGGTGGAACAAAACCACCGCTACGTGATGCGCATCACCGGCGATGACCCCGAGGGGCAAGCGGAATTGGGCAACTTCATCGACCCGGAATCTAGATACCCTGTGCTGGTCACTACCTCGCGGCTGCTGTCCACGGGTGTCGATGTGCAAACATGCAGGCTCATCGTGCTCGACCGAGAAGTCGGATCCATGACCGAATTCAAGCAAATACTCGGACGTGGCACCCGCGTGCACGACGACACACACAAACTTTACTTCACCCTGATGGATTTTCGGGGTGCGACAAATCACTTCGCCGACCCGGATTTCGATGGTGAGCCGGTACAGATTTACGAACCGGGCGAAGGCGATTCCGTCGTACCGCCTGACGATGTGCCACCTGGAGACGATGACGACGATCCTATCCCGGCGGAGCCTGGAGAGGATGAAACCATCATCCATATCCCACCTCCGACGTATCCTACAGACAGTCCGAGCAAAGTGTACGTGGACGGTATCGAGGCCACAGTCATAAGCGAGCGGGTGGAATATCTGGACGAGTACGGCAAGCTGGTCACCGAGTCCTTGCGCGACTTCACCAAGAGGGCTTTGCAAAAGCGCTTCGCCAGCCTCGACGATTTCCTCCGACGCTGGGGAGCGGCAGAGCGCAAGCAGGCAATTATCGAAGAACTGAAAGACGAGGGTCTGCGGCTCGATATTATCACCGAGGAACTGGGCAAAGACCTCGACCCTTTCGATCTTATCTGTCACGTCGCCTTTGGCGCCAAGCCGCTCACCCGTCGCGAGCGTGCCGAGAACGTCAAGAAACGCGATGTGTTCAACAAATACGGGGAACAGGCCCGCGCTGTACTAGACGCCCTGCTTGCTAAATACGCCGACCAAGGGGTTTTCGACTTGGATGACGTCAGCATGCTGCGCATCCCGCCGTTGACCGGACTCGGTACCCCGGTGCAGTTGGTCAACGCCTTCGGCGGGAAGGACAAGTTCGTTGCTGCCGTCCACGATCTGCAAGCTGCACTCTACCAGGAGATTGCATAGCCGATGTCCGTTCGTACTCTCGTCAAATCCATCCAAGATATCATGCGCCAGGACTCCGGCGTGGACGGCGACGCCCAACGTATCAGCCAATTGTGCTGGATGTTCTTTCTCAAAATCATCGACGATCAGGATCAGGAACTGGAATTGATGCAGGCGTGCTATCAATCGCCGATCCCAAAACGGTTCCGGTGGCGCGTATGGGCAGCCGACCCCGAGGGTAGCACCGGCGAAGCATTGCTTGCCTTTATCAATAACGACCTGTTTCCGTCTCTGAAAAGTCTCCGGACGACCGGCCAACATGCTAACCGAGGCCGCATGGTGCGCGACGTGTTCGAGGACGCCAATAACTACATGAAGTCTGGCCAATTGATGCGCCAGGTCGTCAACAAGATCAACAGCATCGACTTCAACAACCTGACCGAACGCCAGCACTTCGGCGACATCTACGAACAGATCCTCAACGACCTGCAATCCGCAGGAAACGCAGGCGAGTACTACACACCGCGCGCCGTTACTGCCTTTATGGCCGACCGCATCGATCCCAAGCCCGGGGAAACCCTGTTCGACCCTGCCTGCGGCACGGGCGGCTTTCTGACCTGTTCGCTCCGTCACATGCGTGCCAGCTACGTCAAGCGACCCTCGGACGAACGGAAGATGCAAGCTGCGCTACGCGCCGTCGAAAAGAAACAACTGCCGCACATGCTGTGCGTCACCAACATGCTGCTGCACGGCATCGAGGACCCCAGCTTCGTGCGCCACGACAACACCTTGGCTAAGCCCTACATCGGCTGGGAGAAGAAGGACCGCGTGGACGTGGTGCTGACAAACCCGCCCTTTGGTGGCAAAGAAGAAGGCGGCATTGAGAGCAACTTCCCCAAGCATTTCCGAACCAAGGAAACCGCAGACCTGTTCCTTGCCCTGATCGTCCGGCTGTTGAAACCGGGCGGGCGTGCTGCGGTCGTCCTGCCCGACGGCTCGCTGTTCGGCGAAGGCGTCAAAACGCGGCTCAAGGAACACCTGATGGAAGAGTGCAACCTGCACACCATCGTCCGCCTGCCCAACTCCGTGTTCAAGCCCTACGCCTCCATCGGCACCAACCTGCTCTTTTTCGAGAAAGGCGAGCCGACCAAGGAAGTCTGGTTCTATGAACATCGCGTCCCCGAAGACCAGAAAGCCTATTCCATGACCAAACCCATCAAACTCGAACACCTGCACCCTTGCATCGACTGGTGGGGCGGTGCGGCCCGTAAAGGCCGCAAGGAAACGGATCGTGCTTGGAAGGTGACGGCTGAAGAGATCAAGTCGCGCAGTTACAACCTCGACATTAAAAATCCGCACACGCTCGAAGACGACCACGGCGACCCCGAAGAACTGCTGGTCAAGCTGTCCGCCGCGGAGGCCGAAGCCGCCGGCCTGCGCGACCAATTAAAGGCGATGCTGGCCGAAGCGTTGTTGCGATAGAGGTGCAGGTGACGTTCAGCCAATCGGAGCTTGCGGCTCGTGAGAAGCCCCGGTTGATTTTTCCTCTATTCCTCCCTATAGTAAACCATGGAGGATTGACTGATGCCACTGAATATCAAAGACGCCGACACGCAAGCCTTGACGAAACGGCTCGCAAGTCTGACCGGAGAATCGTTGACCCAAGCCGTCAAACAAGCTGTCTGCGAAAGACTGGCACAGGTAGAAAAAACCCGGTGTGCTCTCCGGCTTGCCGATGAACTGGATTACATTGCTCTGAATTGCGCGAATCTGCCTCGCCGCGACAAGCGAAGTGCGGAACAGATCGTCGGTTACGACAAACGAGGCCTTCCAGTCTGATGGTGGTCGACACATCGGCACTCATCGCCATCATGCAAAATGAACCGGAACGCCGCCGTTTCAATGAATTGATCGAAGCGGTGACAGCCACCTATGTCAGCGCCGCCACCCTGCTCGAAACCCGGATGGTTCTGTTTGCCCGATCTGGCGACAGCGCAGTCCTGGCATTGGATGCCTTCCTTCTCAAAAGCGGTATGATCGTCATGGAGGTCTCTCCTCATATCGCCGACATCGCCTTCGATGCCTACCGGAAGTATGGTAAGGCCAGCGGTCGTGGAGCGGTTCTGAACTATGGCGACTGTTTTTCTTACGCCTTGGCCAAGCATTTGGCTACCCCGCTTCTGTTCAAGGGTCGTGACTTTTCGAAAACGGACATCCGGTCGGCCGCGGACGAGCACACGGAACATCATCAACCTACGGACCCGTAGCGGCAACTTCCAGCCCTCCGGCGACGCGGATATCTGATCCCGATCGAGGCTGGTCGGGCCACGCTCCGGCGCATTGCGCCGCCGGCTTGCGAGAGCAATTGAGGGCGGTCCTGGCGAAAGCACTGATCCGATCACAACCAACAAAAACGGAGAACTCGATATGGCGACTTCAATTCAACTGACACCTGACATGGAGCAACGGCTTGATTTTCTGGCGTCACAGACCGGCCGTAGCAAGACGTACTACCTGCGTGAACTCGTGGAGCGGGGCCTTGAAGATCTGGAAGACTATTACCTTGCTGCAGAGGTGGTAGAACGCCTTCGCAAAGGCACAGAGCGCGTATATTCGAGTGCCAAGGTAAGGGAATCTCTTGGCTTGGACGATTGAATACACCGAAACGGCGTTGAATCAGCTTCGCCGCCAGGATAAGCAGATAGCGCATCGCATCGTCGATTATATGCACAAACGCGTCGCCACGCTGACGAATCCGAGGAGCGTTGGGAAAGCGCTGACAGGTCCCCTCGGTGGGTTCTGGCGCTACAGGGTCGGGAACTACCGGATTATCTGTGACATACAGACACAAGCACTTCATGTGCTGGTTGTGAGAATCGGGAGTCGTGACAAGGTGTACCGATAATCATGAGAATCGTCGAGTTAACATCAAAGCTCTCGACGCTTCGAAGTTGTGACCGGCGAAAGTGTAGATCAGAATTATGGAATTTACAGCATACCGCCTCTTGTACGACAACATCCACGACTTTAAGACCACCGCTATGTACGTCGAAGCAGAGATCAGACGCCACGGTATACGCAGTGACGGTAACGACAACGTGTCGGGTATGAACGGCCGCACTCACCACGACATGTGGGTGTCTATGAAGACGGTCTCTCACTTCAACCTCGGGATAGCCTTGGAGTTGATGCTCAAGCTACTTCTGTTCCTCAACAAAATCCGCATACCGCGTAGCCATTTCCTGACTGAACTATACGATGCCATGCCGGAGAAGTACCAAAAGCAGCTTGAGGCTACGTATCAGAAAAGCAGAAGCTGTCTTCCGGACGGCTACAAACTGATAGCGTTCATCAACACAGCGTCGCCTAACTCCGCGCCTCCTGGCCCACCGAACCGAGACATATCGAATCTCAGAGGGCTCTTCGAGTATTTCGATGAGGACGTCGTGCTGTGGAAGAAGCGTTACTCATGGGAGCTCGTTGGGGGGCAGCGTGGGCGTCACTATCTTAGCGACATCTCGGTGCTCGTAGAACTCATCAACCGTGTGATGCGTGACATAGAAAGATAACGTGTTTGGGCAAAACTAGAATGATCGCCGCTCAACTGCTCACGCACTTCGACCGCCTCACCGATGCACGTGATGCGATCCCACGCCTGCGCCGATTTATTCTCGACTTGGCCGTCCGCGGAAAACTCGTCCCGCAAGATCCAAACGACGAACCGGCATCGGAACTGCTGAAGCGCATTGCGGCGGAAAAGAGGCAGTTAGTGAAGGCGGGAGAGATTAGGGAGCCGAAACGCCTTCCTGCCGTTGATGCTCCACCCTATCCGCTTCCAGATTTATGGTCCTGGCAACCTATCCGCGAAGTAACCAGCGATCGTGGACAGTGCTTGCCACAAACTGCATTCACATACATTGATGTTACAGCCATTGATAAAGAGCAGGGCTTTGTCGCGAACCCGAAGGTGCTTCACGAAAACGAAGCACCAAACCGCGCCCGCAAAATAGTTCGGAAAGGAGATGTGGTGTATTCATGCGTTCGGCCCTATTTGTTGAACGTAGCTATTATTGAAGACGACTTCCATCCGTTGCCCATTGCAAGTACAGCTTTCGCTATACTGAATGGACACGGCTTCGTGTTGCCTCGTTTTCAATGGATTGTGTTACGCAGCCCATTTATGATCGTCAGCGTTGAGAGAGCAATGCGAGGACAGGCCTACCCGGCCATCAATGATACGGATTTCGCCCGGCTGCCGTTTCCCCTCCCACCCCTCGCCGAACAACACCGCATCGTCGCCAAAGTTGATGAACTGATGCCCCTCTGTGACAGATTAGAAGCCGTACGAGCAGAACGAGAGGCGACGCGCAACCAGATGGTAACAGCAAGCCTCGCCCGCCTCAACGCGCCAGACCCGGACCCGGCCAAGTTTCAGATCCACGCCGCCTTCGCCCTCAACAACCTCACCTCACTCACCACCCGCCCCGACCAAATCAAAGCCTTCCGCCAAACCATCCTCAACCTCGCCGTCCGCGGCAAACTCGTCCCGCAAGACCCCAACGATGAACCGGCATCGGAACTGCTGAAGCGGATCGCGAAGAACCGAGTGGCGTTGGAAAAGAACGGATCGCTCAAGAAGTCGAAGCCTTTGCCGACAGTTGATGCGGCAGACTCCCCTTTTGACCTTCCAGGGGGATGGGCTTGGGTTCGGTTTCCCGAAGTCGGTTTATTTGGGCGTGGCAAGTCAAAACATCGGCCACGAAACGATCCCGCATTATACGAAGACGGAACGTATCCGTTCATTCAGACCGGTGATGTGGCACGATCTGGTGGTTCCATCGAAACCTATAGCAACCCCTACAACGATGTCGGCTTAGCTCAAAGTGCAATGTGGCCAACTGGAACGCTTTGCATCACGGTTGCTGCCAATATTGCCGATAGTGGTATTTTGAAATTTGATGCTTGCTTCCCTGATAGCATCGTCGGCTTGATTGTAGACGATAACTTTGAAGATGCCCGATTCTTCGAGTACTTCCTTCGGACCGCAAAAGCCGACCTCCACAAGTTTGCCCCGTCCACTGCACAGAAAAACATCAATCTCGGAATTCTGACGGAAATCCTAATCCCCCTCCCACCCCTCGCCGAACAACACCGCATCGTCGCCAAGGTTGATGCACTGATGACGCTGTGCGACCGGCTGGAGACGAGCCTTACAACAGATGGCGAAATGCGGACACGGTTGATGGAGACTTTACTGCATGAAACATCGGCCACAGATAGACCAGCTACATAGGCCAGTCTGGACACTCGATCAGGGAGACGACAGATGAAACCTCCGCCAATCGCATTCATTTCCTATTCGCACGACAGTGAAGAGCACTCGGATTGGGTCCTTCAGCTTGCGACACGCTTGCGGGCAAATGGTGTGGATGCAATTTTAGACAGGTGGAATCTGAGGCTCGGTCAAGACCTTGCGGCGTTTATGGAGGAGGGTCTATCCAATTCCCATCGCGTTTTATGTATTTGCTCCCGGGCATATGTTGATAAGGCCGATGAAGGCAAAGGGGGCGTTGGGTATGAGAAGCAAATCATCACTGCTGAATTATTGGCTGATCTGAATCAAGACTGGGTTATTCCTGTTATTAGAAATAATCTTCAAACGCGAAAATTACCAAGATTTCTCGGAAGCCGCGTTTATATCGACTTCGAGGAGGACCGGTTATACGAGAACAAGTATGAGGAGTTGTTGAGAGAACTCCTAGATGAGCCAGTCTTGCCAGTTCCAGTGTTGGGCAAAAATCCTTTTGAAACTGCGCAGGCATATACTCAACAACGCTTCATACCCGGCTCTGAGAAATATGTTTCTCCGACTTCGAAAGGGAAAGTGACTTTTGATTACTCCAACAACGATGGAAAATACAGCATTGGCTCAGGCGCACACATGTTCGAGACGAAATGGTCAAAAGCCAGCGATCGAAG
>JAJDZI010000107.1 GCA_022824735.1 Nitrospirales bacterium | reverse complement strand
ATCCTTGACAATACGAACTGGATCCCCGATTAAGGACGTCGGGGATGACGGTAAGGAGATTCTTCGCTAGGTCCTTCGCTAGGTCCTTCGCTTCGCTCAGGATAAACTCAGGACAAGCTCAGAATGACAATTCTGGGTGATCAGTCCTTCCATTCTGTCAACGAATGACTGAACACATACAAGGATGACAGGAGGGGGACGGGGGAAAGAGGGGGGCGAATTACCAGCGCACAGGTTTACGAATATTGGTGCCGGGGATCGGGTCCGGCAACTGCGAACGTCGAAGCGCGTTGTCCCTGATAGGTCTTGAGAAGTCGGCATGCGCCATGAGTTGACGGGACGGACGACCTGTTCCTGGCGTAATCAGACCGATCCGCTTCGTGTGATACTGCTTGACCAAGCGCATTGCTTCGGCGAGGTCGCTGTCGTTGCTGACGACCATTGCGCAGTCATAGGCATCAAGCCATCCGTCATTTAACAGATGCACGGCAAGTTTCACATCGGAGCCCTTTTCCTCGGTCTTGATTACTTCCGCTGTCAACCGTTGCCCACGCGGCTGCGCCAGCGGTGCCCGCACTTTGTGGCTGAGGAAATGGCCAAACTAGGTTTCGACTTCAGGTCGATAGCAACGGAGAGCACGAAGATAGACATCCTGCCTCCGTGGTTTCGACGGATCGCCCGACGTGCTTGACACTCTTGCTGTAAAGTACTTGATCGCCCGAATGTCGTGGTGGGACTGGAGGATTGTCTTAAATAACAAAAACAGATCGAGCCACTTCCATGGTGACCCCTTTAGCGCCCCGTAGTAGAGATTGAACCCATCGACATAGACAATTGTGCGCATTGATTCTCGCCAAAAAAGCAAGGGCCTCCGAAGAGGCCCCGCGCCCTGCGATCGAAGCCGCAAGGGGTATTAGGGGTAGACTAACCCCAGCAACGACGAAAATCAAGACCCGGTTCTCGCGAATGATGCACGTGAACCACTCGATGACCCGCGGCTCCGGACTCGGCCTGGATGCTTCGCACAGCACGTTTGGAGCTGCCGCATCCCTGCTCGGGGGCAGGGACATGCCTCATGCGGCTTGGAGAGGGCAAGAACAAGAAGCGCCATGCGGCATGTCCCGGGCTTTGACCCGGGATGGCGCGGCTACAGTTGTCGGAGGAAGTATGCGTGACGTACTATGATTCACATGACAAGGAGGTCGTTATGGCTGCCATCAAAACAGAAATAGCGGCATATAAAAAAATGCAAAGTGAACTGGAAACCAAGCACCTTGGCAAATGGGTCGTTGTGCATGATGAGCAATTAATTGGGGTCTATGAATCATTGCAAAACGCCGGGGTCGATGCGATAGCAAAGTTTGATCGTGGTCCGTATTTGATTCATCAAGTCGGGAAACCGTTTGAAATACAATTACCGGCAAAGTTTCATGGCCGGACCTAAAAACGACAATGACCGTAGTCAATTCTCCTTCGACCTTTAGTAGAGAGTCATTACTGAAACAAGGGCCGATTCTTGAGGTTATTATTGGATATAAAATAGAGCAAGTAGATCCATCGAATGCATTGTATGCCTTAATTGATACAGGTGCAGATGATCCGGTCATAGGGAAACAGTTTGCCTCATCGCTAGGCCTGCCTATTATTCGTGAGTGTGAGGTCACCGGCGCAACCGGAAAAGAGGAAGCGACAATCTATCTTGGACAGATTTATGTGCCTTCTTTGGAAGTTGGAATGTATCAAGAAATGATCGCTCTGGACTTACAAATAGCACAATCCAGGGACTATCAAGCCCTGCTTGGGAGAACATTCCTTCAATACTTTAAGATGGAATATGATGGGATGACGGGAACTGTGACGCTAATGAAAAATCCCAAGCATTTTCCCCAAGAGGATAAACAGTCGCCATAGCGGCGACATTTCTTTCTCTGTCATTCCTGTATGTGTTCAGTAATTCGTTGACAGTTTTCACTGCCTCCTTCTGTCATCCTTGCGTACGCGAGGATCCAGGGTCGTTGCTCTTCACAACGGACAGGAAAAAACAAAAGACGCTGGATCCTCGATTACTCACGTCGAGAATGACAGGAGGGGGGTCATCCTTGCTTTTTCTTTTGTCATCCTTGCGTACGCGAGGATCCAGAGTCGTTGCTTTACCGACTGAGGAAAAGGCAAAGGCACTGGATTCTCGATTAAAAATGTCAAGAATGACAGGAGGGGGGAAAGTCAAGGATGACAGGAGGGGGAGAGTCAAGGATGACATAGGGGGAGAAAGTACAGGCAGACGCCCTTGACGCCGGCGTCAATGGCGCCTATTCTGGTTTCATGCGCGGCTTGCCACAAACCGTCGTGGAGACACCAATGAGAAAACCATTCGATAAAGTCATGGCCGGGATCGAGGATGCCCGGGCCTACCTGAACGGCGCGCGCGATGGGTTCAGGGTGCATGAAGTTGAGGTGCCCGAGCCTAACGTCGTGGCGATCCGAGGCAAGACAGGATTGTCACAACCGGCCTTTGCCAAAAGCATCGGGGTACCGCTGGGAACCCTCAAGAATTGGGAGCAGGGCCGTCGGCGGCCTGAGGGACCGGCCCGAATACTGCTTGCGCTGATCGAAAAACGGCCGTCGATCGTTCAGGACGAACTTGTTCGCTGATTCATTCGAGTCATTTGCCTGTGTTGAGTCATTTTTGTGATGGTTTGATGGAGACCCCTCACCCCAGCCCTCTCCCACAAAAAGGGGAGAGGGGGTAAACTCTCTACCTTGCCTTGCCCTTGCTGTCCTCCCCGACTCTCCCCTGCTGTCATTCCTGTATGTGTTCAGTCATGCGTTGACAGTTTTCACTGCCTCCTTCTGTCATCCTTGCGTACGCGAGGATCCAGGGTCGTTGCTCTTCACAACGGACAGGAAAAACAAAAGACGCTGGATCCTCGATTACTCACGTCAGGGACAGGACCGTTGTTCATTGCCAAACCACCCGCATTGATCTATTATGGTCTCAATGTCGGAGAAGCGAAGGCCGACTTATGACCTGAACGCCATCAAGGTTGCATTCGCCACGGCGAAAGGCTTAAAGGCCACGGGATCGGCAGTACGGAATGCCGCGGCCTTGGGATTTGGGCGTGCGGAGATTATCGAGACGATTCAGTCCATGCAACGAACGCACTTCCATAAGTCGATGACCTCCGATACCGATCATCGAATATGGCAGGACGTCTATTACGTGCCATCGAAGGCCGGAAGGCTTTACATCAAGTTCACGGCTGATGCTGTGACCGAATTCCTGCTCTTGTCGTTCAAGGAGAAGAAACATGGCTGATCCGATTTGTCCGGAAACCGGCACGCCGATGAAACGCGGCGTTGCACCTATGACGATTTCCTATAAGGATCAGTCGGCCACGTTCGAGATGCCCGGTTGGTATTGCGACAAGTGCAGTGAGAGTATCCATACCGGCGAAGACCTGAAGGTTTCAGATCAAATGCTGAATCGGCTCAAGGCCCAGCAAAAACGTCAACGCCCCGTTCAACCTGCCACTACTGCCGGACCCACACCGTCCTCACGTTGACCCTTTCTCCTGTCATCCTTGCCCTCCCCGTCTGTCATCCTTGCTTTCTCCTTCTGTCATCCTTGCGTACGCGAGGATCCAGGGTTGTTTCTTTACCGACTGAGGAAAAGGCAAAGGCACTGGATTCTCGATTAAAAATGTCAAGAATGACAGGAGGGGGGAGAGTCAAGGATGACAGCAGGGGGAGAGTCGAGGATGACAGGAAGGGGAGAGTCAGGATGACGGGAGGAGAAGGGTCGAGGATGACGGGAGGAGAAGGATCGAGGGTGACGGGAGGGGGTTACTGGCTCTGTTGGTCGAGAAATTTCTCGACTTCTTTTACGAATGCTTCGGTTTCGGCGAGCGCCCGGCTCGCCGTCTGGTCATCGAGGTACGACAGGGCTTCATAGTCTCCGGCTTCACGGTCGTCTTTCAGGTTTGCCAGGAATTTTCCCCATTTTTTCTCGAACTTGCCGGTTTTGACCAACACCAGGCTGAACAGCGTCAGCAGGCCCCGGTGGGTCTCCGCCTGGTGCCCTTCCGCCAGCAACACGGCTTGCGCCGCGTGAAATGCCGCGTAGTAGGCTCGTGAGACCACGTCATCCCACTCGTGCTGTCGGACCAATTCCCGCGCCACGCGGAGCTTTGCGCGTGCCTTTGTCAGGTACCCGGCGATGAGGTCTTGCTGCACCTTATCCAAGGGGCACCCCTTCGGCTTTGACCCGTTGCATGAAGGGCGTCTGCAACCGCGTCAACCGCTCAAATTCTCCTTCGGGAAAAATTTTCAGGGAGATCAGCCGGCCATGGGCGAGCAACACGTCCATCACCCCCTCGTATAACCCGTCGAGAAGCTGATCGTTTTTCCGGGGCACGACGATGAGCAAGTCGTAATCCGAATCCGTGCGATCATCACCGCGTGCGCGCGACCCGAACAGGATCACCCGCGTGATGGACTTCCGTAGGGGGTTGATCTTTTCGAGAAATTCCTGGAGGACCGGGTCCTGCATACGAGACACGTCACGATGATCCTTCAAACATGACTGTATTCATAACAGGTACGATAACGTCTTGCCCCGGGATGGTCAAGCAAACGCGCCGGGGACGAAGGCAAAGACAAAGCAAAGACTCTGGATCCTCGATTACTAACGTCAAGGATGACAGGAGGGAGGCGTCCTGGCCTTCTCTTGTCTGTCATCCTTGCGTACGCGAGGATCCAGGGTTTTTTCTTCACCGACTAAGGAAAAAGCAAAGACACTGGATCAGTCCCCGACATTCGTAATCGGGGATCCAGTCCATATGGTCAAGGATGACAGAGGGGGAGAGTCGAGGATGACAAGAGAGGGAGAGTCGAGGATGACAAGAGGAGAGGGTCGGGGATGACAGCAAGGAAGTCCCTGCCTCGGAGGGAAAGGGCAGAATATCAAACCGGGGCGGCACCAAACACATACAGGGGTTGACAAACGGGGGAATTAGGAGTGTATTAGACCGATCAATTTAATTACTGGTATGTTCTGCGGAAACCGGGAGTTTCCTGGGATTTCATACGACATGATCAATCACGAGGTGAACGTATCGATGGTGTCGTCCAGCCGTTCCCGTGGCCGGAGACGGCATGCGATGCACATGCTGGAGATCGCCGGGATGAGTGTTCTTCTGGCCTTTATGTCGGCAGGTTGCGCGTCCGGTCCGGGGCAATCAACAAGTCCGCTCAAGCGTGAATTCCCCAAACCGGAAGTTTTTCTGCCTCCCGTTCCTTCTGCGGAGGCCTCTTCCGGGGAACGTTCTGCCCGAAGTCCGGTCCCGTTTTCTCTCGAAGACCGGATGGCGCTTGGAACGTCTTCGGGACGACCTCTCAAGGCCGGCGAACCTGTCCCGGTGTTCAGTTTTCGGGCCAGGGAAATGCTGCTGGTCGATGCCCTACGGCTGTTTGCACGCGCCAATACGCTCAATATCGTCGTGGAGCCGGGAGTCGAAGGCGTGGTCACGGTTGACTTTCAGGGGCTTGCGCTCGAAAAAGCCATGGCCGCGCTGCTGGATACGCAGGGCTACTATTGGGAAAAAGATGGAGAACTGATTGTCGTCCGCCGGTTGAAAACACGTCTGTTCACGCTGGATTACATTCGCCTGGAGCGTTCCGGCGAGGGACGCAATAAAGCGCAAGTCACGTCAGGCTCCGGGAGAAGCGGTGGGCAGGACGCGGGCGAAGTGGTCTTGAGCCAACAGGACCAGATCAAGTTCTGGGAAGAAATTGAAACCCAGGTCAGTGCGCTCCTCTCAGCCGAAGGACGCTTCGTGGTGAACCGGTTATCCGGCACCATTCAAGTGACGGACCTGCACAGACGGGTTCAGGACGTGGCGACGTTTCTGGTCAGCGTCCGCAACTCTCTCTATCGCCAGGTCGAGATCCAAGCCAGAATTTACGAAATCGCGCTCCGGGACGATTACAGCCTGGGAGTGGATTGGAGCCGGATCGATCTCGGCGCGCCCAAGGGCAGTTTCAAGCTGGGCAACGTCATCACAACGCCGGCCGGTGGCTTTGCCGCGCGAGCGGCGACTGCAGCTTTCAGCTTTAGCGACGGTGATTTTGAAGGCGTCATCCAAGCCTTGCAGGAGCAGGGCGACGTGCAGGTGGTATCCCAACCCCGGATTCTGACGCTGAACAATCAGCCGGCGCTGATCAAGGTCGGGACGGATCAATCCTTTTTTACCTCAACGACGACGCAAGGAACGGCAGGGGCCGGGAACATTATTACGGAACAGGTGCGAACCGTGACCTCGGGGCTCGTCCTTTCGGTGACCCCGCAGATTTCCCGGGACGGCTGGATCATGATGGACGTCTCGCCCATTATCACCCGGTTGATCGATACCGTCGAATCGCAGAACGGCTCCACCGCGCCTGTCTTGGAGGTGAAACAGTCCGGAGGGCTGGTCCGTGTCCGTGACGGCCAGTTGGTGATTATCGGCGGGTTAATCCAGGAACAACTGACGACCGCCGAACGGAAGGTTCCCTTGTTGGGAGATCTTCCCCTGCTTGGGACGTTCTTCAGCGGCGTCTATCAGGCCGAGCGAAATACCGAACTGGTCATCTTCCTCATGCCTCGTATTCTGCGGGTGACGTGATGGATGCACTCGACCTGAACGTGTGCTACGCACAACTGGGCTTTGCCGAAGTCCCGTTTCGGATGACGCCGGACACCGATTATTTTTTCCGGTCGTCGCAACACCTACAAGCCTTGGCGCATTTGCGATTCGGGCTCGCCAGTGGCGAGTTGACGATGCTGACAGGGGAAGTCGGGGTTGGGAAAACGCTGGTATGCCGGTATCTGTTGCGGCACCCTCCGAAAGGCATACGCTTTGCGTATCTCTTGAATCCTGATCAATCGTACGTGGATCTATTGGGTTCCATTTATCGGGATCTCACGGGGCAGGTTCCCGAAGATCACGGCATCGGCACTTTGCAACGCAGGTTGTCCGAGGTGTTGCTGAGATCAGGCGGGCAGGATGAGCGCGTGGCCGTTTTGGTTGACGAAGCGCATCGGTTAGGCCGGAACGCGTTGGAAGGTCTCAGGCTGTTGTCGAACCTGGACACCGAAAAAGAAAAACTCATGTGTTTGTTGTTTGTGGGCCAACCCGAACTCGAGCGGACGTTATCCCATCGCATGCTTCGCCCCCTGTCGCAACGCATCAGCATTCGATTCCGGTTGAAGCCGTTCGATTGCCGGGAAACCATGGAATATATACGGCATCGCCTGTGGGTTGCAGGCCCGCGGACCCGGTTCCAGTTTCCTCCCGCAGTCATGATGCTCACGCATTACCTGAGCGGAGGCGTGCCTCGCCGGATCAACCAGCTTTGTCATCGTTCCCTGCTTGCCGCCTACGCGAGTCGCCGGTTCCAAGTCAGTTTCCGCATGGTCCTGCGTGCCAGAAGGGAAATCATCGGTCTGACCTGAGTCGTAAGGACAACCAATGAGTATTATCGCGGACACGCTGACGCGGTTGCAGGCTGAACGTCCGCGGCGTTCGGACCACCCCCGGGCTTCGATGTCTCCGGATTTTTCCGCTCCTCGTATCCCATCACGGGCTCTTGGGAATCGTCTGCCGGCTCTTGTGGTTGTGCTGGGGTGTCTTGGGAGCGCGGTCTACCTCTGGGGACTGCCCTTTCTTGCGGCTCCTGATGAGGTGATGCCGAAGCAGGAAAAGGTGAAGGCCGTTCAATCCGGAAAACCCGTTCCGTCCGGGATCGTAGAGTCGATATCTGAACAACGGGAAGACCTTCCGGTTGTACCCCAGACGGATAAGTATGAAGATTCCGATTCAACGGGTCCGGCTTCAGCGCCAGACCCGCCACCGGCTCCGCCTGATGCCGGACATGCGCGCGTCCGCAAGCCTGGTCCCTCCCCCGGCATTCAGTTCACGGCAACACCGCCGCCAACGCGGCATTCCCATTCCGCTTCATCCGGTCAACGAAAAAACCGGAGTTCCCCGCGGCTTCGGAATGCCACGCCCTTTGAAATCAGACTCGCCCACGCACAATCTTTTATCAAGCAACGGCAATACGCGCGGGCTATCAACATCCTGGAGCCTTTGTTTGCGAAGCCTCCTGAACGCTGGGAACCCTGGTTTTGGTTGGGAACGGCGCAGTTGGGGTTACGACAATTGGAGGAGGCCCGGGCGTCGTTCGTGGACGGGCTTGCGCGGGACGCCACGGTGCCGCAATTGTGGGTACAGCGAGCCTTGGTGGATCAACAGCAGGGCCGGTTCGGTGAAGCACTGGATGCCCTCAGGCAAGCGGAGTTATTGGCGACTGACCTTCCCGAAGTCCAACTGAATTTGGCGTATACTTTCGAAGTGACCGGAGATGGGGTGATGGCCAGACGGCATTACCGGATGTTTCTGATCTTGACCGAAAACAAAAAGGCCTACCGCGCCACCCGCAAAAAAGTGCTGGACCGCATCAGTCGCATGAGCAAACCCTGAACACATACAATTCCTGCGCACCCTTCGACTTCGCTGGCGCTACGCTCAGGGCGAACGGAGTATCCCCCCCGTTCATTCTGAGCGTAAGGCGCCCCGCGCCTGAAGTCGAAGGATCAGGGCAGGCGCGAGAATTCAGAGTCTTTGTTTTCTGCCTATCCCCGGAACGTGCTTCGAATGGCCTGCAACAGTCGAGCCAATATTCTCTTGGGCTCGGGGTCGGGGTGTTCTTCCCAGAGTTCCTGGTTGCCCAAGTAGGCTTCTCCTCGAAATTGGAGCCGGCTGCGCAGTTGGGTGTAGCCTCGATTCTGTAATTGGGTGATGAGCATGGCGACGGCGGTTTGTTCGGTGGCTTGCGGTTCGGTCTCCAGAAGGAAGCGTTCATACCGGAAGACGGCCTGAAACGTTCCGTTCGAGACCTTCATTTCAACCTGTCGATTAAACCCCCGGCCCAGCTCATCGAGCCCGGCGATCTGATAGGTGTTGGTCGGGGAGTCCATGCGAGCGACGGCGGCAGGGCACAACGTCCGGAGATGCCTTGAAGCGGCTATTCCAGGTCATCGGCACTCTTTTTCAGTCGCCGGTCCAGCGCAAACCGGGTGAGCCCCAATTTTTGAGCGGCTAAACTTTTATTC
>JAJDZI010000005.1 GCA_022824735.1 Nitrospirales bacterium | reverse complement strand
TACAGGCGGGAGAGCATGCGGGGGAAGGGGATGGTTTCGCGCACGTGCGCGATGCCGCACAGCCAGGCTACGGCGCGTTCGATGCCCATGCCGAACCCGGCATGGGGGACGGACCCGTAGCGCCGCAGGTCCAGGTACCACTGGAAGGCCTCCGCTGACAATTGGTGGGCCTGCAGGCGTGCAGCTAACGTCGCATAATCATGGATGCGTTGCCCGCCCCCGATGATTTCGCCGTATCCTTCCGGAGCCAACATGTCCATACAGAGCGCCCGGTCGGGACTGTCAGGATCGGGTTGCATGTAAAAGGCCTTGATCTTCGCGGGATACCGGTGCACCAGGACGGGTTTTTCGAATTGCTTGGACAAGGTGGTTTCATCGTCCGCTCCGAAATCATCGCCTGCCCGGATCGACGAGCCGAGATCCTGCAAGCGCAGAATCGCCTCATCATAGGTCAATCGCGGAAAAGGCGGGACGATCGCTTCCAATTTGGACACGTCGCGTTCCAGCACCTCCAATTCATTCCGGCAGTTCTCGATGACTCGTTCCACCACCATCGCTACAAACGCCTCCGCCAAGTCCATCGCGTCGGGCAATTCCGCAAACGCCACTTCAGGCTCCACCATCCAAAACTCCATCAAGTGCCGGCGGGTCTTGGATTGCTCGGCCCGAAACGTCGGTCCGAAGCAATAGACTTTTCCGAAAGCCGCGGCCGCCGCTTCCCCGTATAACTGCCCGCTTTGCGTCAAGTACGCCGTATTCTCAAAGTATTGCGTGTGAAAAAGCGTGGTCGTCCCCTCGCACGCGTTCGGCGTGAAAATGGGCGCGTCAATCAGGACAAATTCCCGTTCGTCGAAAAAATCCCGGCAGGCCTTGATAATCGCGTGCCTGATTTTGAGGATCGCCTGTTGCCGAGTCGAACGAAGCCAGAGATGGCGGTGATCCATCAGGAATCCGACGCCATGCTCTTTGGGTTGTACGGGAAACGGTTCGGCGAGGTGAATGATCTCAAGGGCGGTCACCTCGATTTCGTACCCACCCGGAGCCCGGGACTCCGCGCGAGGAACGCCGGTGACCGTTAAGGAAGACTCTTGAGTCAGGCGATTCGCGAGGTTGAATTGTTCTTCCCCCAGGGTCCCCTTGCTCAAAATGGCCTGTATCTCCCCGGCCCCGTCCCGAAGCGTCAGAAACTGGAGTTTGCCGCTCGAGCGATGATGCCGAACCCACCCCCGGAGACAAACTTCCTGCCCGACCATCTGAGCAATCTGAGAGATCGACGTGATTGGGATATTCATACTCTGTCCTGGTTCCCTGATCAGCCTCGCATTCTGTCAACGCCTATCCTGACCCTTCGACTTCAGACGCGGGGCGCCTTACGCTCAGGGTGAACGGGTTATCATTCCCCATTTCCCCCTCACCCCAGCCCTCTCCCTCGTGGGGGGCAACCCGCCAATTGACACCGACTCACTGCCAAGACTATCATGTTTTTTCAAAGGAGGTCCGCAGATGAGTTATACCATTACCGTGAGAGAACTGAAGGATCGCTTGGATAAAGGGGACAAGGTATTTTTATTGGACGTCCGGGAACCGCATGAATTTTCCATGGCTAAGATTGAAGGGTCCACCCTCATTCCCTTGGGCACGTTACCCCAATCACTCAATCAACTCGACCAGACCGATGAAATCGTGGCCTTGTGCCATAAAGGCATGCGTAGTGCCGACGCCGTGGGATTTCTGCTCCAGCAAGGATTTTCCAACGTGAAAAACCTGATCGGAGGCATCGACGCCTGGTCCGTTGAAATCGATCACTCGGTCCCGCGCTATTGATCGTCACTGAAGCGTCCATTGCAGGCCCAGGAAAATTTCGCGATTGCCTTTTTTCCCCTGGACGGGGGAGTCGAAAAGTCCGAGACACCCAAATCCTAATTGTTGCGCCATTTCCTGGATACGCCGGGCCACGTCCTGCCGGACCTCGTCATCCCGGACCACGCCACCCCGTCCCACCTGTTTGATGCCGGCTTCAAATTGCGGCTTGACAAGGGCAACGACCGTCGCCCCTGGAGCCAGAAACTTCACCACGCAAGGCAACACCAGGCGCAACGAAATGAAGGAGACGTCAATGACGACCAGTTGGATGGGCTCGGGCACGGCTGTACGGTCGAGATGCCGGATATTACACCGCTCAAGGACAACGACGCGGTCATCGTTTCTCAGATTCCAGTCCAATTGTCCGTATCCTACGTCCACCGCATAAACCCGTCCGGCCCCATGTTGCAGGAGACAATCCGTAAACCCGCCGGTCGAAGCCCCGACGTCCATGACGATCCGGCCGGTCACGTGGATGGAAAAGGCATCCAGCGCGGCCTCGAGCTTTTCCCCGCCCCGGCTCACAAAAGGACTCGCGGGGCCTTCCACGGCAATGGCCGCTTGCCCCGACACGAGTGCCGCCCGTTTTTCCACACGGATCCCATCGACGGAAACCAATCCCGCCAGGATCATTCGTTGCGCCTGTTCCCGACTTCCGGCCAACTGACGCTTGACCAGGACTTCGTCAAGTCGCCGGCGCTCAGCTTGAGGCTTCTTCGATGGAATACGCTTCTACCCGCTTTTTCCCATCCTTGTCCTGGACCATGATTTCCACTTTCCGTTCGGCATCATCCAGCATCTTGAGACAGGTTTTCGAGAGCTTGATTCCCTCTTCAAACATCTTCAAGGAATCATTCAGTGGGAGGTCGCCTTTTTCCAGTTCGGTGACGATCGTCTCCAGCCTGGCTAAGGCATCTTCGAATTTTAAGGCTGCCATACCTACCTGTGAATGTCGATGTCAAATCAACGATTGCCGTCCGGCGACTCTTGCGACGTCAACGACCTTTCACTCTTGCATTCAAGCCGTGTCCCGAACGACACCAACGACGCGGAAGACCGCATTATACGCGGTGTTAATGGAACGTCAAGGAACCCCTGATTTATCAAGGAACCTCAAGATTGCCGCTCCGTCTGTTCAACGAGACAGGACAGCCGCCCCTCGGCCAGTCGCGCGTGAATCCGGTCGCCGACCCGGACGGATTGCGCATCCTTCACAATCGTGCCGCCGGGACTGGTCTCGAGAATGCTGTACCCGCGAGACAGGATCGCGAGAGGACTCAAGGTGTCCAGCGTACTGGCCACGGTTCGTAATTGCTGCCTTTTCCCGGTGAGCACCCAGGGCATGGCCCTGGACAGTCGTTGAAGAAGCTGGGGCAGCATCAGGCTCCCCCGTTGCCACGATTGACCCGGACCGATTCTTTGCAGACCGGCAGCTAACGCATCCAGTCTGGGACGCACTGCGGCAAGCATCGACCGGATACCGTTCCCAAGACGAAAGCTGAGTTCATCCACCCGCTGTACCTGACGTTGAAGGATTTGCGAAGGAACGGGAAGTGCATGCAAGGCCAACTGCACCCGGTTCCCGTGAAACCTGAATATGCCGCGCATGGCCTGGGTGAGCCTCGAGTGCTTGTCCCGTATGTCTTCGATCAAATCGACGAGAACGGGAGAAACCAATTCCGCCGCGGCCGAAGGCGTCGGCGCCCGGTAATCGGCGGCAAAATCGGACAGGGTGAAATCAATTTCGTGGCCCACCGCCGAAATCACCGGAATACGCGAGCCCGCAACGGCCCGAACCACGGCCTCTTCGTTAAAGCTCCAGAGATCTTCCCAGGACCCTCCTCCTCTCCCCACGATGAGCACGTCGAGATCCGTGTGTTGATTGGCCAGTTCCACGGCATCCGCGATTTGCCGAGCGGCCCCGGGTCCCTGCACGGACACGGGAAACACTCGCAGGCGGGTCACCGGACACCGGCGATGGACAACCGTGATAATATCGTGCAGCGCGGCTCCCGTCCCCGAGGTGATCACCCCCACGCGGCGAGGGAAAAACGGAAGCGGGCGCTTGCGCGCGGGATCAAACAGGCCTTCCTGATCGAATCGTTTCTTGAGTTGTTCAAAGGCAACCTGCAACGCGCCGATGCCCTTGGGTTCGAGATGCTCCAACAGGAGCTGATAATCGCCCCTTGGCTCGTACACGCTGACGCGGCCCCTGGCCAGCACGGTGAGACCGTTTTCCACGTGAAACGGGAGCGCGGCGGCGAAGCGACGAAAGAGGACCGCGCGGATTTGGCTGTCCTGGTCGTTCAGGGAAAAATAGACGTGTCCGGAAGAAGGGGTGCGCAGGTTCGAGACCTCACCTTCGATCCACACTTCCGAAAACGCGTGTTCCAGGGTCGCGCGAATGCCCGCCGTCAGTTCGGTCACCGTCAAAACAGTCTGAGGGGGGGCAGACACGAGTCGGAAGCGTCACGCTAGGCGATTTCTCGCACGCGTTGGATGCCGGTGGCTTTTCCGGTTGAGGGGTCCAGTTCGATGACGGCGGCGCCCAGCACCGCCGGGCCGGAGGCGACTTCAAACCGTCTCGGCATCTGTGTGAGAAATTTGTCGATCACCAATTCTTTTTTCATGCCGATGACGGAATTGACGGGACCGGTCATCCCGATATCCGTCAAATAAGCCGTCCCTTTGGGCAGGATCTGCTCATCCGCGGTTTGCACGTGCGTATGCGTGCCCACGACGGCCGTCACCTGGCCGTCCAAAAAATACCCCATGGCCATCTTCTCGGCCGTGGTTTCCGCGTGCATATCCACGATAATGCCGGACGTATGGGCTTGCAGTTTTTTAACCTCGCGTTTGACCGCTTGAAAAGGACAATCCAACGACGGCATGAACGCCCGCCCCATGACCTGGATCAGCCCGATTTTCTCGCCGTTCGCCCGCTCAATGACGAACGACCCTTGCCCCGGGGTGCCGTCGGGATAATTGGCCGGACGCAGGATCCTGGGATCCTTGCGAATGTAGTCCACCATTTCCTTTTTATCCCACACGTGATTCCCCGTGGTGAGGGCCGAAAACCCCAAGTCAAATAAATCATTCGCCAAATCGGCCGTCAAACCGAACCCGCCGGCCACGTTCTCGGCGTTTCCAATCACAATATCGACGTGATACTGTTCGCTCACCCTGTGGATGTTATTGGTGATGCTTCGCCGTCCGGGCTCACCAACAATGTCACCGATAAACAACACAACCACGAAAATCCCCGTTTCCCGTTAGGAACCTCTGATTGATTGCACTATCGGGCGCAGGGCTGCGTTGTTCCTCGCTCAACCCTCACCTATCTCGTTTGATAAGCCTCGGGTTTCGCTCCGGAACGCCTTGCCCTGCATCCCGCTATCACAACAAATCAGAGGTTCCTTTATTTGGCGAATTCGATGAATCGACTCTCCCGAATCACTGTCACCTTAATCTGTCCGGGATACGTCATTTCCTGTTCGATTTTCTTGGACAGGTCGCGGGACAGGACAAGCGCTTCGTTATCGGACAGTTTTTCCTGTCTCACGATCACGCGCACTTCCCGTCCGGCCTGAATGGCATAGGCCTTATCCACCCCGTCATAGCCCACGGCCAAGCCTTCCAATTTTTCCAACCGCTTCACGTAGGCCTCAAGCGTTTCCCGCCGCGCACCGGGCCTGGCGGCGGATAAAGCTTCCGCCGCGGCCACCAGCACGGATTCCGGACAAATCGGGTCCACCTGTTCGTGGTGCGCGGCAATAGCATTCACGATTTTTTCGGATTCGCCGTATTTCTTGGCGATTTCGGCCCCCAACATCGCATGCGTGCCCTCTTCTTCGTGGCTGACCACTTTCCCGATGTCGTGCAACAGTGCCCCGCGTTTGGCCAACTTGATGTCCAATCCCAATTCCGCAGCCATGATGCCGCAGATATACGACGCTTCGCGGGCATGATATAAATTGTTTTGCCCATAGCTGGTCCGGTAGCGCAACCGGCCCAGGAGTTTCACGATCTCGGGATGAAAATCCGACAGGCCGACCTCGAAGATCACCTTTTCGGCTTCTTCCCGCATCACCTTTTCCAGGTCACCTTTGACTTTTTCCACGACCTCTTCAATCCGCGTGGGATGGATGCGCCCATCCTGCATCAGCCGTTCCAGCGAGATTTTGGCAATCTCGCGGCGCAAGGGATCGAACCCGGAAACAATCACGGCTTCCGGTGTTTCATCGACGATCAAATCCACGCCCGTTGCCGCTTCCAGCGCTCGAATGTTCCGGCCCTCCCGTCCGATAATGCGACCCTTCATCCCGTCACTGGCCAAGGACACCACCGAGATGGTGGCTTCATTGACGTAATCGCGCGTAATCCGTTGAATGGCGTTGGTCACAATTTGCTGGGCTTCCCGGTCCGCGTTTTCACGGGCTTCGTCGAGAATCCGTTTCGTCAGGCCAGTGGCTTCCAAACGAACCTCGCTTTCAATTCCGGCCAACAATTGTCGCTTGCCTTCTTCCGTCGTCAATCCGGCCACCCGCTCCAAGGCCTCACGATGTTCCCGGATCGTCTGTTCACAAACCCGTTCCTGTTTCGTCAAGGAGCCTTCCCGGTCCGAGACTGCACGTTCTCTCTTGCGAAATTCTTCCTCGCGACGCTCGAAATTGGCGATTTTTCTCTCCAGCCCTTCTTCGCGTTGCCCCATGCGCTTTTCCAGCGACTGTAATTCGCTTCGTTTTTCTTTTTCCGTCTTTTCCGATTGAGCTTTGGCTTGAAAGACCAGGTCCTTGGCTTCAATTTTCGCTTCTTTGACAATATGTTCGGCTTCACGTTCGGCTGATTGCGTTAAGTGAAGCAGTTCGTCTTCGGCTTTACGGCGTTGCGAGGCGAAGCGCATGCGTTGCATCACGCCATTCAACACAAACCCCGCGCCAAGACCGATGCCTCCGACAACAGCCATGATGATGATATCCGGCAAAATGGTCGTCACCCCCTTCTCTCATCCTTCGACAAACTCAGGACAGGCATATGGGCACCGTCTCTACGACAACGGTGCTCTCGTCAGCCCTTGGAATTATCGACAATGCTTGTGTGCCCATGGGCGAAGGCAATCAACCATCGTTGATCCTTCACTCACATGGATTCGTGCGACAGGAAGCGTGCAGAACGAAGAAGAAAAGGCAGGGAATGACGAGAAACGGATACTACGCGATAATAAGGTGTGTGAAAAACATCGCAAAAGGTAGATATGGGTTAACGCCCAAGTTGCGACATCGGTTTAAAATTTTATCTGCCATTTGTTTGGATCCATTAAGCGCAGGCCTGTTTATGAACGATCTGCCCGGATGACTCTTTCTGCCTTACAGCTACATTTTCAGCCCGACAGGGGGAGCCATCCTTCAACTCTCACCTTATGGCCCGTCGGTTATCCACACCCTCGGTTTTATAACACTCGATTCATTCCATGCCAGATGCCACTCGTTCTTCCTGATCGACGAATATACCCTTCTCTCAAAGGTAAAGGTTGAATGTTTGAACCACGTTTCTCATACCTTACCAAAGCGGCACAGTTCATGCAACAACATCGGAGGTTTCCACAGGTGCTCAGGAACGGTCCAACTCCAGGTGCGAGTCGATACAGTCCAGGAGCCCTTTGGCTCGACGTTCGACTTCAGCTTCCCCGGCCTGCCGGCGACGCTCTTGCCGAAATAATTGATCCGCAATGTTCATCGCGGCCAGAATGGCGACTTTGAGGGGCGGGGTTGCGGTCGTTCCCCGTGCGATGACCTGCATTTGCCCTTCCACGTACCGGGCGAGTTCGTGCGCATAACTCTCATCTTCAATCGGCCGTAAAACCAATTTCTGCCCGTATACGTCAACCTCGATGCTTTCAGTCATGTACCGCCTCTTGCAGGCCGGCCTCCGACGCGTCCATGGTATCCAGTTGCGCCAGGATCTTTTCGATGCGCAACCTGATATTCCCGCGCTCTTCTTCCAACTCGCGTCCATAGCCCTCCCGCCGCGCCAACTCCTCCTGAGCCAGGTTCAACTGCCCTTGAAGAGATGCATTGGTCTCCTTTAACTCCTGGACCAACTCCACTAAACCCCGCACGCGAACTTCCAGTGTTTCCATTTTTTCAAGGCTCATTTGATGATAGACTCCTTGGCTAGAATCATCCCACTATCACATTAAACCAGAGGTTCCTAAAATACGGCTACGATAAAACCTTTAGCAGGCCCTGTCAAGAGGAGTAGCACTACATGTTGTGGAATTCAGGGTCTTATAGATACGATAACTTGTAAGAACACGCTTCACGTACCGACGGGTTTCCCTATAGGAAATCAGTTCGACAAATTCATCCGGATCCCGGTCGCCGAACTTGGCAATCCACCGCTTCACGGCCGCGGGACCGGCATTATACGCCGCGACGGCACGTATGAGATTTCCCTGATAATCACGTGACAATTGCCCCACGTAGGCCACCCCCAACCGCACGTTCATTTCGCCTTGCAACAAATCTTCCCGGTCCACGGGGACAAGACCCAAGCGACGTGCGACCCGGTTTGCGGTTCGCGGCATCAATTGCATCAGCCCCGCGGCGCCGACGGAGGACAAGGCCTTGGGATTATACAAACTTTCCTCACGGATAATTCCCGCAACCAACAAGGGGTCCACGTGCGAAGCCGCGTAGCGTCGAATCTGCGGCATGTACCCCATCGGATACGCCATGCGCCACAACGGGGAATCAAACGAAACCCAGCGACGCTCCAACGGTTCCCGAAAGTACTGTTTGGCGATCACGATCGGCGCTTCAAAATCTCCGAGTTCAAGCATATGCCGCGCCAGGGCATACAGGGTTTTCGGCTGATCGTGATAGTGCTCCTTGACCACCAACAATTCTTCCCGTGCTTCCCGGCGAAGTCCCAACGTCGAGAGTTCCATGGCCTTTTGGAAATGCACGTTGGCACGGAATGCGGGTGACGCGGGGCCATTCATCACCGGATTTGTCAAATGCTCACGCGGTTGGCGTTCCGCGGAACGCGGACGTCGCAGGCGCGACTCAGAGAGTTGCCCGTAGTAGGTCATGGACCACTCGGCAGCTACCTGCTCATACACCGTTTGCGCCTCATCGACCCGGTCCATGCGTTCAAGCGCCCGCGCTTTCCAATAGCGCGCCCGGTTTTGCCAATCATGACCCGAACCGGTTCCCGCAAGGGAGTCAAAGGCTGCAACCGCGTCTTTCCAGGCTCCTTGTTGATAGTGTAGCCATCCCAACCGCCACAGCGCGTCTCTTTTGATTTCGGAAAGATCGGCTGTGCGATAGGCGTCCTCATAAGCCAGCACGGCTTGCCGGATCGCACGTTCTCCTTCGGCCCATACACCGCTCAGCCATTGGATCCTGGCCCGTTCATCTGCGCTTAAGCCCGGAGGGGTCGAATCGCGAAACTTCAGGAGACGCCGGCCTTGACCTCGTCGCAAGTACACCTTGGCCAACCACACGGCGGCTTTCCCGGTATATTCAGAAGGGTGTTCCAGCAGCCGGCGAAACACGTGCGCGGCCTGGGGATACTGCTTCAACCGCACGTGGGCCATTCCCAACTGAAAGAGCCCCTGCTCGTAATCGGGGCGAGACGGTTGACCCGCCAGGAACTTCTCCAAATCCGGAATCGCGGCTTCAAAGCGCGCCGAGTCGTACCACGTTCGGCCTCGTTCATAATAATCTTCCAAAGAAGGTTCCCATGGCCGCGCATCCGGCTGACCGGCCCGCGCGGCGCGGTCCATGGCTTGGGCTTCGGGAGACTCGGGATGCTTTCGCCACAGATCACCCAGCGCCTGTTGCGCCAAGTTCATTTCCTGCAAGCGACCAGCGCAATCGGCAAGAAGGGACAACGCCCGGGGAGCGGAGGGAGAATCCGGATCACCGGAAGTCGCCTGTTTCAAGTACGCGACGACGGGCCGGCATTGCCCGTTCTCGAGCCAGGCGAACCCCGCTTCATATGAATTTTCGTTGCGCAAGGTGGAGGGGGCAGATGATTGCAACGCCGCTTCAAACGTCAGGGCGGATTCGTGAAAGGACCCCGCACGCCCCAAGGCCTGACCAAGTTTCAGTAACACGTAGTCTTCGAGAACCGGGAAATCCTTGCGCGCCTCACGGAGATAGTCAATGGCCCGGCCAGGTTCACGTTCGAGCAGGGCCCATCCTATGCGAAACCCGGCGCGCCGGGCCCAGATGGTTCCCGGATAGACCTCCTGCACGTGGCGAAACCGTTCGACCAGCAAAGCCGTTTGATCGGGCTGCTCGCCGGCAAACGACGCGGCGCGTTGAAAACAGGCTTCCGCCGATTCACAGTCCGAAGAGCGAGCCTCGGCCTGAGACCATGGACACACACTTGTCAAAAGAAAAACGAGGAGGAGAACTCGCATGAACCTGTGAATCAGGGCACTAGAAGTCCATTTGGAATTGGGTCGAGATTCCGCCGTTCCGGGTTGTATCTTCGTATTCCAAACCCAAGGCAAGGACGGAGTTGCGTTGAATGGGCAACGCATACCCCAGGGAATAGCGGATCATCGGTCGAGCGCTCAAATCAATGGCCGTCTGTTGTTGTGCGAGAGACTGTGAACGCCCCCGGTAAAACGCCTCGATAAAACTGCTTCCGGCTGCGACGAGATGGTTGATCCGGGCCTGTCCGTCGCGAACCCGTGTTTCCTGGCGGACTGAAAATCGCAGGGTATCATTGTCGTGAAAGATATTGCGCCCCTGGCTTCCCGCCGACCATCCCTCCGCTCGCAGTCCGGATATGCCGGACAGCATGCCACTGGTCACGGAGACCTCGGCGAAATGATGTTCGTAGCCGGCAAACCCGCGCCACCTCCCGCCCAGCGGACCCGACAAGAACAACTGGCTCCGGTTGGTTTCTGTCCGGGTACCACCGAGCGCGCCGAAATTCGCTCCCCAGACGCTACGGCTTTCGTCAATGCGTGAGAGTTCCGCCACCACGTCGATGCCGCCGTGCACGGACCGCCATTGCAAGCCGAATTGACGCCACGGGGCATGCCTGGCTCTCCGCCCGCTGAACGCCACAAACGGGCGCATGCCGGTGCCCTGCATTTGCAGCACAACGGATCCTCCGGCGCGAGCGAAGAACGGAGCGGTCGCAACGGCGGCGGGTTGAAAGACATTCCAGTCTCGCCATGCGGACCGCTCGCACCCATCGCACAGGGCGTGATGGAATCGCCAGCGCCCAAGGATGTTGGCGGAAAAATCCATCCCGACGGCATGAAGATCACGGGCCTGCCGGCCGATATTGGCATAGAGGCCCCGGTGCTCGACGCGATCACTGCCTGCCGGCGCGAGCATGTCCCTGGCGGCGTAGCCCGGCATCAGGGGACTTGCGGTTTCGAAATCGACGATGCCCGACAATTTCATATTGTAATACGCATTACCCACACCGCCGACGGCAACCTCAACGGCCTGCATGCGTTCGCCCACGTGAGCAAGCGCGGGAGACAGGTTGACGCGGGCGTCTCTCAGGGTCACCGCCTGCGTTGTTCCGGCAACCGAGTACGGCAGGCTGACCGTCCCTTGCATGGTCACGGCGTTCTCCAGGTTCAACCGCCCCCACCCATAGACAGCGTCCGGCTCATTCAGGTTATTCACCCGGGTCCCAAGCGGATCTGCAGAGAAGAGCAATGCGGCTTGCACGACGTCCATCGGCATGCTGGGCAGCCGGCTCTTGAGCACCGCCAAGGCCCCGCTTACCAGTGGAGCAGCAAAAGAGGTGCCTGAAAGCCCGCGCTCGCGGGGCCCAATGGCAAGACCCCGTCCCGGTGCCATCAGGCACCAGTTTCTCGCCTCGCCGCACCCGTTGGAGAAGTACGAGATCTCGCCGTCCCTGTCCAACGACCCGACGACGAGCCATTTCCCGAGCAATCCGGGCTCGAACAGCGGGGCAACTTTCCAGCCCCCGGGGGTATTGTAGTCCGCGCAGTCATCGCGCCCACAATCCGTTCCCCACATCTCTTTGAAAGAAATCTTTTGGCTGGGGTTATCAGGGTCCGGCAACATCGTGAAATTCTCCATAAATTCCTGGGCAGTCACAGGCCCTTCACCCAGGAGGCACCCCCCCCTCACCGGCGAAGTTTTTCCCGCACATGCGAATTTCATTGTTGACAGAGTTCCACCCGTCGTTGCCGCCTCCCCACACCATCACGATATCGTCATCTTCGACCATTTGCGCGACCTCGGCAAATTCGTGTCTCAGATGAGCCGGCATGATCGGCGCAAACGCCGGCAGGGATGTCGTCAGCCAGACTCCATCTCTACCGGCATATTCTCCATAATAAACATTGCCGATCCCGATGCTGAAGTTGAGCACGGGCGCCTGGTTGTTAACCGCGTACCGTATCGCTTGGAGGGGGCCGCTGCCGCTGATCTGTATCGGCATGACCGAGGCATCCGGCGCGACGCCATGAACGTTCTCCATAGGAATCGCAGCACTACCCCGTACCGCTATCTCGTAAGGCGCTCCCGGATTCTCGCCCCTCGCCCCCGCCGCAAGCAGAGCGACATACGTGCCATGGACCCTCTCGGCATCGTGCTCGAACACGTCTGAATCTCTATTCCTGATGTGACGCGGCATCGTGATCTTGTCCGCCAAGTCAGGGTGGGTAAGATCCATGCCGTCGTCCGCTATCGCGATGGTGACACCCTGGCCGAAATAACCACGCTCGTAGGCCCCATCCGCCGAGATCGCGTCCAAACCGTGATGGCGCAGGAACTCCGGGGTGCGGTAGTTCTTGCCGTCAGGTGGAGCGGGGGTACCGAGTTCGGTCGACCGGAACCCGAGGCCAACCGGATTCGATGTGGTAGGCGCGCTTGGTGTGGCAGGCGGATCATCCCTGATCGCCGGACCACCGCCCCCACCCCCACAACCGGCTGCCACAAGCATGACGCACGCCAGCAAAAAGAACCGTGTCCATGTCGTGCCGGCAACAGAGATACGTCGCGTGACCTCCGATGATGGAGTCACGCTATCAAAAAGAGGGGAAACCATAAACTACCCCTTCCTCTATCAAACCAATGAGAGATTCCTGGAGATATTGGGGTGAGTGACGGGAATTGAACCCGCGACCTCCGGATCCACAATCCGGCGCTCTAACCAACTGAGCTACACCCACCACCCAAAAAGACGGGATAAGGCTGTCACGGAAAACGATCTTACTGAAAAGGCCGGACGAGACGCAAGACACATGCCTCAGCGGCTATCCTGGCGCGAGGCACTACCCTTGTTTCTTTCCCGTTGACCATCGGGACGGGGCTATGTTAGTAATTCCTTTCCTCAACCTCTTGATGGAGACAAAAGATGCCGGTTGTTCATAAATCAACCATTAAACGTGCCCGTCAGTCCGAGAAACGCCACGCGCGGAACCACGCGATCCTGCATCGCACCAAGACGGTGGTGAAGAAGTTTAAAACCGCTGTCCAGGAACAGAACGCAGAAGCGGCTCAACCTCTTCTCCGGGAAGCCACCTCAGCCCTCCACAGGGCCGTGACCAAAGGCGCCCTCCACCGCAATACCGCTTCACGACGTATTGCTCAGCTTGCGACCCAGTTCAACGCCTTCAAGGCCAAGGAACCTCCGATTTAATGCACTATCGGGCGCAGGGCTGCGTTGTGCCCTCGCTCAACCTTCACCTATCTCGCCTGATAAGCCTCGGGTTTCGCTCCGGGACGCCTTGCCCTGCATCCCGCTATCACAATAACTCAGAGGTTCCTTCAATAAACATAAACTACGCTCTACGGCTACCCCACGCGTTGATTTCGCGACGGGGGTTTTGCTGACTTGCACAAGTCCATGATCAAGGCATGCATAATCCGGCGCGGGGACCCGGCTGCCGCGCCTTTCAGCGCGCGGTCCGTAGCTGAAAAAGCCTGAAACGCCTCGGGGAAATGCGCCGGGGGAACGCGTTTGACCATGGCGAAAAACTCGCCCTGACGGAAAGACGTGATCCCCAGGGACTTTGCGACTGCCGTCTCACCAACCCGCCGACCCAGCCCGTCTTTTGCTTTCCACAATCGCCGGTACTGCCACAGCAGCGCGCCGAGAATGCGGAGCGGGACCTCACCCGCCTCCAAAGTTTTCTCCAAAATGAGGAGGGCGCGCGACACCTGGCCTTTGATGATCGCTCCCGACAGGTCAAACACTGATGCGCCGGGCTCCGCGCCCTGGACGGCGACCACGTCATGGGCGGTGATCGTGCCTTTCGTTGAGACGTAGAGCGCCAGCTTCTCCAATTCACGGCGGACGACGGACAACCCTTCGCCTGCCAGCTCTTTCAGTAGCCCCGCGGCTTCGGCATCCAGCCGAAGTCCCAACCGCGCGGCTTCCTGGCGAACCCAGCCCAATCGTTGATTGTCGTACAAGGGCGCACAGTTCACCACCACCGCCTGTTTCTTCAAGGCCTGGACCCATTTCAACCGGCCGTCCAGCTTTCCCGCGGAAACGATCATGGTCGTCGAATCGGACGGCGCGGAAAAATAGGGAACCAGCGCTTCCCCTTCCTTGGCAGAAAGCTTATCCGCCCATTTCAGGAGAACCACCCGGTGGGTTGAAAAGAACGGCACTTCCTGGACTCGGGCCAACAGTTCCCGGGCATTCGTTTCATCGCCGTAGAGCACGTCACAGGAAAAGTCACCGGCGTCGCTCCTTTCGTCGCCGGCATGTTTGTCCCGGGAACGCGAGGCATAATGGGCTCGAATCGTCTCGATGGCCTGATCGCGCAGGCAGTCTTCTTCTCCAAGGATCAGAAACAGCCGGGTCTTGTGTAAAGCCGGACCGAGTTCGGCAGGTTTGATCACCGGGCTCTCACCTGAGAAAAGACCCCTTGATCTCTCGCAGCCCAGAAAGCCGCGGCCAATGTTTCCGCCGCCGCTTGCCCGGCCTGCTCCAAGGCCCGGTCTTGCAGGACCCGGTTAAACTGGATCTGATCCTGACGCGCTTCGACCTCGGGCGCGCGATTCACAAAAAACTCTCCGGTACCCGTGGTGGTTTCCGTCCAGAGACTCTCTCCCGTTTGTCGATGGGCCACCGTGACGCGCACAACGACGTTCACGCGGCGTTCCCGCGTTTGGCCGGACGAAAACGTGAGCGACGGGACCGTCACCGAGACGATCTCTCCCGTCATGACATACTCGGCTTGCGCGTCCTCCGCCACGACTTGCGCCCCGCTGCTGACGGCAAACTGCTCACGCAGGTACCCGGTCAAGGCAAATTCCAAATTGCCTTGAAAGGTGTTGTTGCGCAAATCCCGGATGACCAACCGTACCGGCGGTCCTTCCTGTTCGGAAACGGACGCTCCTCCGATTCGCGGACCCGGCCCTTCCACGGAAAACTGGTACCCGCAACCGGGGGGAACGATGAGCACTATCGACACGACAACCAAAACCGGGACGAATCTGTTCATCAGTCTTCTCCTGTCGGGTTACGCTCCGATAACCCGACCTGCTCCGCTTCTGCCCCTCACCCTAGCCCTCTCCCGGGGGGAGAGGGAACTTAGACCACAAAATTGACCAATTTCTTTTCGACGTAAATGACTTTGCGGGGCGTGGTCCCCTGCAACCATTCACCCAATTTTTTATCCGCGTGCGCCAATTCGAGAATCTCGTCTTTCTGCGCGTCGGCCGGCACTTGAATCTTGCTGCGTAACTTGCCGTTGACCTGGAGAGGAATGGTCAATTCCTCGCGCGCCACCAGGGCAGGGTCAAACGCCGGCCAGGGCTGGCGCGCAAGACTCGGCGAATGCCCCAAACCTTCCCATAATTCCTCAGCCAAATGCGGGGCAAACGGCGACAGCAACAGGACAAAGGATTCGGCCGACGCGCGAGGCAAGGGGCCGTCCTTGGTCACATCTCGCACAAAGACCATCAGTTTCGAAATAGCCGTATTAAAACTCATCTCCTCGAGATCCTGCGTCACTCCCTGAATCGTCCTGGCCGTGAGCCGCGCCTGATCGGGCGTTCCATTTCCTTCGACGATCCCGTCTTCACCCGCCACAAGACGATAGGCGCGCTGCAAGAGCCTCGCCACGCCCGGGATGGACTCGGATGACCAGGGCGCGCCCTTTTCCAACGGCCCCATGAACATTTCATACAGTCGCAACGCATCGGTCCCGTACTCGGCAATGATCTCATCCGGATTCACCACGTTGCCGCGGCTTTTCGACATCTTCTCCGTGACTTCTTCCAACACCAACCCGTCAAGCGCCGGATGCAACGGCGCCCCCTTTTCCCACCGCACGTCCTGGGAAGCCACCCAACGGGCCTTGACTTCCTCCCCCGTCCCGTTGTGGACCGGAGGTTCATGATCAACACGCACCTCCGTTGCGGGATACGCTTGCGCCTCGAAGCCGGGATCATCGGAGAGATTGTTGTCGAAGTAGCGATAGCTGTGCCCCAGGATCATGCCCGGGTTCAGCAATTTCTGAAACGGTTCGGGCGTGCGCACCAGCCCGAGGTCATACAGCACCTTATGCCAAAACCGTGAATAGAGCAGGTGCAGGACCGCGTGCTCGGCGCCGCCCACGTACAAGTCCACCGGCATCCAATACTGCTCGGCTTCTTGAGACCATGGCTCCCGGTCATTGCGGGGATCGCAAAAGCGAAGGTAATACCAACAACTGCCGGCCCACTGGGGCATGGTGTTGGTGTCGCGGAGAGCCTTCTGCCGGGTCTCGGGATCAGTCACTTCCACCCAATCACGCACACGAGCCAGCGGGGGTTCGAACTCCCCGCTCGGGCGAAAATTCTCCAACTCGGGAAGCACCACCGGCAACTCGGATTCCGGAACGAGTGTCGTCGTCCCGTCTTCCAGGTGCAGCACGGGAAACGGTTCGCCCCAATACCGCTGCCGGCTGAAGAGCCAATCGCGCAGTTTGTAGTTCACGGTCTTTTCGCCCTTGCCGTGTTGCGCCAGCCACTCACACATGCGGGTCTTGGCTTCGGGAGTGGGCAAGCCGTCCAAAAAACCGGAATTGACGTTCGTCCCCTCGCCTGCATACGCTTCGGCGGAAATATCACCGCCGGTCACGACTTCGACAACCGGCAACTGCATCTGTTTCGCAAAGGCATAATCCCGGGTATCGTGCGCCGGCACCGCCATGATCGCGCCGGTTCCATAGGTCGCCAGCACGTAATCCGCAATCCAGATCGGGATGGGCTTCCCCGTAACCGGATGCACGGCACAGGCTCCGGTGAACACCCCGGTCTTCTCGCCCAGTTCGGCCACGCGCGCCCGTTCGCTCCGGCGTGAGACCCCTTCCACGTAGGCTTCCACCGCCTGACGCTGTTCGGGCGTCGTGATGGCCGTCACAAACGAATGCTCCGGGGCCAGGACCATGTACGTGGCCCCGAACAGGGTATCGGGACGGGTAGTAAACACCTCGATCGAGCGCAACGCATGTCCCGCGACCTCAAAGAAAATCTTCGCGCCTTCCGAGCGACCGACCCATTCCCGCTGCATCCGCTTGATGGATTCGGGCCAATCCACCAACTCCAAGTCATCGATCAACCGCTCGGCATAGGCCGTGATGCGCAGCATCCACTGACGCATGGGTACCCGCACCACCGGATGCCCGCCAATCTCGCTTTTCCCATCGATCACTTCCTCGTTGGCCAGCACGGTGCCCAGGGCCGGACACCAATTCACCGGGACTTCCGCCAGGTACGCGAGCCCCTTTTCGTAGAGCTTCCGGAAAATCCACTGCGTCCATCGCACGTATTGGGGGTCCGTGGTATCGAGTTCCCGCGACCAGTCGTAATCCATGCCCAGGGCCTGGAATTGCCGTTTGAAGTTTGCAATATTCCGCTTCGTGGTCTCGCGCGGGTGCGTTCCGGTTTTAATCGCGTATTGCTCCGCCGGCAGACCGAAGGCGTCCCATCCCATGGGATGCAGCACGTTCCAGCCGCGCATTCGTTTATAGCGGGCGATGATATCGGTCGCGATATAGCCTTTGGGATGACCGACGTGGAGTCCGGCCCCGGAAGGATACGGGAACATATCGAGGACGTAAAACTTGGGCTTGGTCGAATCGATCTCAGAACGAAACGGCTGGTGCTCGCGCCAGTAGGCTTGCCATTTCTTTTCAATGGCCTGGTGATCGTAGAATTTGGACATGAGCCGGATAAACGCGCCAGGGCAATGCTCGCTGCGCGTCCAGGATAAAAAAATGTACCACAGCGACAGACGGCCGACAAGATAAACGCCGACCCATGACACGTGCTTGACACCTCCGCATGAAACGAATAAGATTAGCCTTCTTTCTCCAGGGAAATGGTTTATTCGGAAATGCATGTCTTTATCGTCCATAACCTGTTTTAACAAAAGGAGCGGAATTATGAAGAGTATTCGCTTTCTTCTTATTGCGGTCGCGGGTACTGCCTTGATGGCGTCAATGGCGTATGCGAATCCGGGGATGTTGCCCGCACATCCGGGTTATCCTGCTGCGGATACCAAATCTCCGGTCGACGGAACGCGGACCAGCCATGATGCCGGCCAGGGGAACGCCGTTGGCTCGAAAGCTTCGATGACTGCGTCTTCAACCGCTGATGGCGCCGCCGTGAACAACACCAGTGACGGGAACCGTGAGCGGGTGAAGAAATCACAAGGCGCCGGGCGTTTGCCGGAAGTTGAAGGGGCCTTGAACACGGTGGATATCAACCCGGCCGGTGCCAAGTCGACGGTTATTAAGTAAACGTTTTTGAATCGATGAAATCGCAAGGGAGGCTATCGGAGAGATAGCCTCCCTTTTTTTCGCCGCGAGCGCGGAGCGTCCGTTCCGGCCATTCTTCTTTTTCTTCTTATTATCGTGCAGTTGATTCTTTGCGCATTGATTGTCGTGAGTCTGTTCCCTGCGCTCCCGCTTATGGCGGAGACGCCGGGGAGTTCGGAGGACTCGGAGGCGCTGCCGCAGCCGTGCCGGAATTGTGGGCTGCAGTATTTTCCTCCGTCTGAATCGAAGGAATCTTCGCCGCTCCCTCCAGGGGAGAGGGAGCATACGAGGGACGAGGGAACAAAGGGGAAGATGTCGTTCAACCAGGTTGTGCGGGTCGCGCAGAGGCTGGTCAAGACAGGCAAGTTTGTCGAGGCCCTGGCGATTTTGCGGCCGCTGGCCGAGGCCCGTCCCCAGGAGACGGAGGTGCAATTTCTGTTGGGTACGGCGGCCACCCGGTTGTCCCAGGCCTCCGGGGTCGAGGAGGAGCAACAGTTCGCGCTGCTCGACGAGGCCATTGCGGCGTACCGGTCCATCCTGATCCGCCGGCCGGACCTCGTGCGCGTGCGTCTGGACCTGGCGTTGGCCTTCTTTTTCAAGCAGCAGGATGACTTGGCCCGCGAACATTTCGAGCGGGTCCTGGTCGGCGAACTGCCTTCGCCCGTGGTGGCGAACGTGAACCGGTTTTTGAACGTGATACGGGCCCGTCGCCGGTGGAGCGGGTATTTCGGGTTCTCCGTGGCCCCGGATACGAATATCAACGCCGCGTCCAACGCGGCCATCATCTATATCAACGGCCTGCCGTTTGTCCGGAGCCAACAGGGCCGTGCCAGTTCCGATATCGGGCTGGTGGGCTGGGGTGGCGGGGAATATCAGTATCCCCTGACCAACCGCTGGCGCCTGCGCGGGGGGCTCAACTTCAACCGCCGCGAATATAAGGGCAGCCAGTTCGACCAGATGTTTATCGGCACCTACGTGGGGCCGCGCTGGCTGATCAGCCGGACTACCGAAATGAGCCTGTTGGCAACGGCGAATCAAAACTGGTTCGGCAGCAGCACCTGGAGTAATAACCTCGGCGTACGCCTGGAAGTGGAGCACCGGCTCTTGCCGGGCCTGTGGACCAACGGACGGGCATCCTGGCAGGACCAGCCCTACCACCGGAATCCGGGCCTGCAGGGGCCGCAGATGGTGTTCTCCCTGGGGGCGTCGTATGTGCTTCTGCCGACGGTACGGGTCAATGGGCAAGTCGGGTACTCGCAGCAGCAGGCGCGAGCGCATCGATGGAACAGTACCGGGTACTGGACGCGAGTGGGGACGAACGTGGTGTTGCCGTGGGGCTTTACGGTGGGCCTCAGCGGTGAATTCCGGTGGACGGATTTCGAGAACGGGTGGTTCCCGTTCCTCGCGGACCCTGCCACTGCCCGCGAGGATCAGACCCGCATTCTGCAAGCCACGCTGCTGAATCGCGCGATCACGGTGTTCGGGTTCAGCCCCCAGGTCGCCTTTTCCAACCAGGTACGTGAATCCAACGCCCAATTATGGGACTACAAACGCAACCTCGTAGAAATGCGCTGGGTCCGCCAGTTCTAACCCCAGCCATCATCCCCGACTCTTCCACCCTGTCCTCCCCGTCCTCCTCCTTTTGTCCTCCTTGATCCTCTCCCCCTTTGTCCTCCTTGATCCTCTCCCCTTTTGTCCTCCTCAATCCTCTCCCCCTTTGTCATCCTCGACTCTCCCCCTTTGTCCTCCTCGACGTTAGTAATCGAGGATCCAGGGTCTTTTTCTTCACAGGCAGAAAAGAAAACCCCTGGATCCCTCCTCGACATCCTTAATCGAGGATCCAGTCCATATGGTCAAGGATGACAGAGGGAGAGAATGAAATGTGTCAACGAATGAGTGAACACCTGCAGGAATGACAGAAGGGGTACAGGAATGACGGGTGTTACTCGAACAGGTTGGGGCCGGCTTTGCTGCGGCCGAAGTGCTGGAAGGCTTTGGCGGTGAGTTGGCGGCCGCGGGCGGTGCGATCCAGGTAGCCGGCCTGGAGAAGGAAGGGTTCGTACACGTCTTCGAGCGTGGCCTTTTCTTCCCGGACCGCGGTGGCCAGGGTTTCGACGCCCACGGGCCCGCCGTTGAATTTGTCGAGGATGGTCAGCAGGATCTTACGATCCATTTCATCGAATCCCGCGTCGTCCACGCCCAGCCAATGCAGCGCGTCCTGCGCCACCTTGCGGGTAATCACACCCTGGGCCTTGACGTCGGCGAAGTCCCGGACCCGCCGGATGAGCCGGTTGGCAATGCGCGGGGTCCCACGCGCGCGCCGGCTGATTTCTTCCGCGCCGCCGGATTCGATCGCCACGTTCAACAGGCCGGCCGACCGGTTGACGATGGCTTCCAGTTCCTCCGCCGCATAGAAGTCGAGCCGGTACACCAGCCCAAACCGTTCCCGCAACGGGGAGGTGAGCGCGCCCGCCTTGGTCGTGGCGCCCACCAGGGTGAACGGCGGCAGGTCCAGTTTCATGGTGCGGGTGGCCGGGCCCTGGCCGATGACGAGGTCGATCTGGAAGTCCTCCATGGCCGGGTACAGGGCTTCTTCCACGGCCGCGGGCAGGCGGTGGATTTCGTCGATGAACAGCACGTCGTGGTCCTGCAGGTTTGCCAGGATCGCCGCCAGGTCGCCGGCGTGGTTCAGGACAAGCCCGGAGGTTGACCGGATGCCGCCGCCCATTTCCCTGGCGATGACGTGCGCGATGGTGGTTTTACCCAAGCCGGGCGGGCCGTAGAAGACGGCATGGTCCAGGGGTTCGCCGCGACCCTTGGCCGCCTGGATGCAGACCCGCAACGATTCCTTCATGCGCTCCTGGCCGGTGTATTCGTCCAGGGTCTGCGGGCGCAGGGTGCCTTCGGTGTTTTGTTCTTCTTCCAGGAGGTGGTCGGTGACGATGCGGTTTTCCATGCAGGGATCGCTTGGACTTGGGATGACACGGGGGCCGTCCCCCACGCTGCCAATAATGCCTCCGACCTGTAGGAACAACCCCCTCAATTCCCCTTATCAGAGGGACAGCAGAGTTTCTCGCCCCCCTGATAAGGGGGGAAGGGGGGTTCAGGAGCGTGGGATAGCCGGATGGGGATTACGGAAGCGTGAATTCGACGTTGATGTCCCGCCCCAGGTAATTCACGAGAAAGCCCTGATTCTGGTAGTTCAACATGGCGCCCATGACGTTTTCGTCCCCGAAGTCTTCGGGCCCCAGCAGTTCCCGGATTTCCTTCGCGCTCTGGGCCGTGAGCACGCGACGGAAAATGCCCCGCGTCTTATGCACGAAACGGTTATTGATGAAGATCAGCGTGACGCGGCCGTCCATGATCTGCACGCCGGCCATGGCGCCGGTGGGGTTGGATTGATCCCACAGCAGCACGAAGACGCCTTCCTGTTCGGCGCGGACCCCGGAGATTTTTTCGTTGATCAGCATTTCCACGGCGTCGATTTCCGAGTCTCCCAGCTTGACGCCGTACAGGGACACCATGGCGCTGTCGACGTTCTCGGGTTTCTGCACGTTGTTTCTCGTGAGTTCGTATTTCCTGGCCTTGGCCACGGCGTCGGTGGTGACGGTCATGGTCCCCCCGAGGCCCACTAACATGGCCAATGCAATCATTGACAGTATGCGCATGGAATTCTCCTCCCCCAGTCTGATAAAAGACGCTCGCTGATCCTGTAAACGGGAATATGGATCATCAATGCCGGATTCGTTTCAGGTATTGCTCCCACGAACGCGGGAACCCAGGCTCTTTATTGGTTGCCGTTTTGTCTTTTTCCGTCATCCTCGACGCTTGTCCTCGACATTAGCAATCGAGGATCCAGTTAATCTACGAGGATCCAGCGTCTTTTGCTTTTCCAGATCCGTAAAAAACAACGACTCCGGATTCCCGCTTTCGCAGAAATGACAGAAAGAGTTATTGGGAATCCAAGGTCTTTTCCTTTTGCACTCGTAGCCACCGTTACATTACTGTGATTGTAACGAACGCCCTGCGCATAAGCAAATGGTCTAGTTTGTCTTTGTCTTATTTGATGTAGGAACAGGCGTCATCCTACAGTCACCGATCCATGAGCCAGACAATTCATATCAAAGGGGCGCGCGAGCATAACCTGAAGAACCTCGACGTGGTGTTGCCGCGCGATCAGTTGGTCGTGGTCACGGGGTTGAGCGGCTCCGGCAAATCCTCGCTGAGTTTCGACACGATTTACGCCGAGGGGCAGCGGCGGTACGTGGAGTCGTTGTCGGCCTACGCGCGCCAGTTCCTCGAACAGATGGGCAAGCCCGACGTGGATTCCATCGAGGGCCTGTCCCCCGCCATCTCCATCGAGCAGAAGAGTACCAGCCACAACCCCCGGTCCACGGTGGGCACGGTGACGGAGATTTATGATTACCTGCGCCTGCTGTTTGCCCGGGTGGGTCACCCGTTTTGCGTGAACTGCGGGCAGCCGATCACGGCGCAGACCGTGCAGCAGATGGTGGATGCCATCGGCGCGTTGCCGGTGGGGTCCCGGTTTCAGATCCTGGCGCCCATCGTGCGCGGCCGCAAGGGCGAGTATCGCAAGGAGTTGGCCGATGCGCGGCGCGCGGGCTACGTGCGAGCCCGCATCGACGGCGCGATCGTCGGGCTGGACGAGACGATCTCGCTGGATAAGCAGCGGAAGCATACGATCGAGATCATCGTGGATCGCCTGGTGATGAAGGACGACGAGTCGTTGCAACGGCGGCTGGCGGATTCGGTGGAGACGGCCCTGAAGTTGACTCAGGGCCTGGTCGGGGTGCTGGGGGAGACCGGCGAGGTCACGCTGTACAGCGAGCAGTTGGCGTGCATCACGTGCGGGGTGAGTTATCCGGAACTGGCCCCGCGGGTGTTTTCGTTCAACAGTCCGCACGGCGCATGTCCCGCGTGCGACGGGATCGGCTACGAGGTGTCCGCGTGCCCGGAGGGGCAGGAGTATTCCGAGAACTACCGCTGTCCGGTGTGCCGGGGGACGCGGCTGAAGGCGGAGAGCCTGGCCGTGAAGGTGGGCGATCAATCCATTGCCGGGGTCACGCAGTTGTCGATCCGCGAGGCCGTGGCGTTTTTCGCGGACCTGGAGTTGAACGAGCGGGAACGCATGATCGGCCGGCGGATCCTGAAAGAGATCCGGGAACGGCTGGAATTTCTCTTGAACGTGGGGTTGGATTACCTGACCCTGGACCGGGCGGCCGCAACCCTGTCGGGCGGGGAAGGACAGCGCATCCGGCTGGCGACCCAGATCGGGTCCGGGCTGGTGGGGGTGTTGTACATCCTGGATGAGCCGAGCATCGGCCTGCACCAGCGCGACAATCACCGCCTGCTGCAAACCCTGTTGCGGCTGCGCGACCTGGGCAACACCGTACTGGTGGTGGAGCATGACGCCGAGACTATGCGCCTGGCGGATCATATCGTGGACATGGGGCCCGGCGCGGGCGTGTACGGCGGATCCATCGTGGCGCAGGGGTCGCCCGCGGAGGTGATGCGACATCCCGATTCGCTCACCGGGCAGTACCTGCGCGGGGAGAAACGGGTGGCGTTGCCCGCGCGCGCGCGCCGGGCGAAACAATTCCTCACCGTGGTCGGGGCCGACAAACATAACCTGCAATCGGTGACCGCGAAGTTCCCGCTGGGACTGTTGACGTGCGTCACCGGCGTATCCGGGTCCGGCAAGAGTACCCTGATGCTGGAGGTCCTGTTCCCGTCGCTGTCGTCGCGGTTGTATCACGGCAAACCCCGGACGGAAGGCTGCCGGGCGCTGAACGGGGCCGACGCCCTGGACAAGGTGATTGATATCGATCAGTCGCCGATCGGCCGCACGCCGCGCTCCAATCCCGCCACCTACACGGGCGTGTTCACGTTCATCCGCGACCTGTTCGCCGGGCTGCCGGAGTCGCGCGTACGCGGGTACCGGCCCGGGCGCTACAGTTTCAACGTGAAGGGCGGCCGGTGCGAGGCCTGTCAGGGCGGCGGGTTGCTGAAGATCGAAATGCATTTTCTGCCGGACGTGTACGTGACCTGCGAGGTCTGCAAGGGGCGGCGGTACAACCGCGAAACGCTGGACGTGCGGCATAAGGGCAAGAGTATCGCGGACGTGTTGGACATGACCGTGGCGGAGGCGCAGGATTTTTTCGCGCACATCCCGGCGATTGCCAGGAAACTACAGACGCTGGCGGACGTGGGCTTGCACTACGTCAAACTGGGGCAGTCCGCCACCACGTTGTCCGGGGGAGAAGCGCAGCGCGTGAAATTGAGCCGCGAGCTATCCAAGCGGCCCACGGGCCGGACCCTGTACCTGTTGGACGAACCGACGACCGGGTTGCATTTCGCCGACGTGCAACGCCTGCTCGACGTGCTGAACCGGTTGGTGGAGCACGGAAATACCGTGCTCGTGATCGAACACAACCTGGACGTGATCCGCAATGCGGACTGGATTCTGGACCTGGGGCCGGACGGCGGGAACGCCGGCGGCCGGATCGTGGACGAAGGCCCGCCGGCCGAATTGATCAAATCCGGCACCTCCTGGACCGCGCAAGTCCTACGCGCCGACCAGGGCAGCCGGCTTACACGAGACCAATGAGGGCCAACAGGGCCAGCGTGCCGAGCATGTAGGGAATCATGCAGGCATACACGACGATTCGCAGCGGAGCGATGCCCGTGACGGCCGCATGGCGGGTTTGATGCTCTTTGTAGATGAATTCATAGACCAGGATGATGACCGCGCCGGTGAGGGTCACGACGCGACTCGACCGGGGCCACGTATAGATTCCGCTGAGCAGGAAATCCATCGTGAAGAACCCGCTCCAAGCCGACAGGAACACGGCCAGCACGAGGTTGACGATCGCCGATAGGGGCAGGTTCCCGAATCCTGCGGCTCGTGCGTCCGGAATGGGGTTCATCGGCATCTGCCTTATTACCCCCTCTCCCGCCGCCGGGAGAGGACTGGGGTGAGGGCAACCCACGCCAGATTGTCATTCCGAGCGAGGCGAGGAATCTGCGTATTTATCCTCGAGGTTGTAATCGGGGCTGGGGTGAGGGAGATCAATCTTGTTGTTCGCAGTTGAGACAGACGCGGGGTCGCCGTTTGAGGTATGGCACCTTACCGCCGGCAAGGCAGGCGTAGTGGACGAATCGGTTGCAGACCGAACAGCGCTCCCAACCCCCCTTGAGCATGGTGGTGTTACGATACAGAACCTGGTTGCACACCCCGCAGTATTCAGGCTCGACGCCCAGGAGCAGGGATTCCCATTCGCCTGCGCGATTCCGGATACTCATGGCCGAGAAGTATAGCCGCAGGATCGAGGCAATTACAAATGGAACAAATGCCTTTGCTTCTTGCCGTTCTTGTTTGACACCCCCCCGGACCTTTGTTAGGTTCTGAAACGGGCCATGCTCGTGAAAATGACTTCTTCTGTCACCCCCGACCCTGATCGGGGATCCAGTGTCTTGTCTTTTTCTTTCGCTTGTGAGGAAAACAACTCTGGATCCTCGCGTGCGCAAGGATGACAACAAGAGAAGGACGAGGGTGGCAGTCAATGAAGAACCGGAATGACAACAACGGAAAGAACACTCCACCTCCATGGATATCAAATCCTACCTCGAAGAGAAGCGGAGCCTCGTCGACCGGTACCTGGAGGCGCATCTTCCTGATCCGCAGACGCCGCCGGCGACCCTGCACGAGGCGATCCGGTACAGCCTGTTGGCCGGGGGCAAACGCATCCGGCCCATCCTGACGATAGCCACGGCGGAGGCGATCGGGCCACGTCCGGCCTCGCTGCTGCCCGTGGCCTGCGCGTTCGAGTTCATCCATACGTATTCGCTGATCCACGATGATTTGCCGTCGATGGATAACGATGATTTTCGTCGCGGGCGGCCCACGAACCATAAGGTCTATGGGGACGCCATCGCGATTCTGGCGGGCGACGGGCTGCACGCCATGGCGTTTGAATGGTGCAGCCGGGCCGATCTCGTGACGGACCTGGACCCGCAGTGTCAGGTCCAGATCATCGCGGAACTATCCCTGGGGGCCGGGCACGCGGGCATGGTGGGCGGCCAGTTGATGGATATTCAAGCTGAGAACCGGCAGGTGGATCTGGCGGAGTTGCGGCAGATTCACGTACATAAGACCGGTAAACTGATTCGCGCCGCGGTGCGGGTCGGGGCATTGCTGGCCGGCGCCGGGATGACGCAGTTCGAGCACCTGACTGGGTATGCCGAGGACATCGGGCTGGCGTTTCAGATCGCGGATGACGTGTTGAACGTGACAGGAACCCGCGAAGAGTTGGGGAAAGACGCCGGCACGGATGATGAACGGGGCAAGCAGACGTATCCCGCGATTTACGGGCTTGAAGGCGCGCAACAACTCGCGCAGGACTGCGCCGCCCGGGCCATCGGCCGGCTCGACGGGTTTGACGAAAAGGCCGATCCATTGCGGGGCATCGCCCGGTATATCGTGGACCGCAAGAATTGACGATACGTATGCGTAAAACTGCGCATAAATGCATCAGAAAATCATCATAATGACGTCAGATATGGCCATAAATAGCACCATATCGCATCATATCTGCGCATGAAGTGAAGGATCTCTCCCCTTCCTTACCGCTTCCTTTTGCATCATGAAAGCCTTGGTCACAGGGGTCACGGGGTTTGTCGGGTCCGCTGTGGCGCGGGCCGTCGCGCAGGCCGGCATAGAGGTCAGGGGGTTGGTCCGGCCCGGGGCGGACCGGCGGGCACTGGACGGACTGGCAATCGAAACCGCGCCCGGCAATTTGACTGACGCAGCATCGCTCCGGGCGGCGCTGCGCGGCTGCCGGCAGGTGTACCACGTGGCGGCGCATTATGCCCTGTGGGCGCGCGATCCTTCGGTGTTCTACAAGGCTAACGTCGATGGCACCAAAGCGTTACTGGACGCGGCGCGCGAGTCGGGCGTGGACCGCGTGGTGTACACGAGCACGATCGGCACGATCGGGTTGCCCGCAGGCGGGGGACCCGGCACCGAGGCAACTCCGGTGTCCCCGGCGCAGATGACCGGACATTATAAACGCTCCAAGTATCTGGCGGAGCAGGAGGTCCTGAAAGCGGCGGACGCGGGAATGCCCGTGGTGATCGTGAATCCTTCGGCGCCGGTGGGAGTGCGTGACGTGAAGCCGACGCCCACGGGGCAGATCGTCGTGGATTACATGAAGAGGCGCATGGTGGCATACGTGGAAACCGGCATGAACCTCATCGACGTGGATGACGTGGGCGTGGGTCACGTGCGGGCCATGGAACGCGGCCGCACGGGCGAGCGGTACATCCTGGGGTGCCGCAACCTGTCACTGAAAGAGGTGTTCGAAATCCTGGCCGGTTTGACGGGCGTCAAGGCGCCCAAGGTGAAGTTGCCCCGGGGATTGATCCTGCCCCTGGCCCACGTGGACAAGTGGCTAGCCGATTACGTGACGCATCGTCCCCCGCGCATTCCGCTCGACGGCGTCCGCATGGCCAAATACGTGATGCATTATGATTGCTCCAAGGCCGTCCGCGAGTTGGCGTTGCCCCAGACGCCGCCGGAAGTGGCCCTGGAAAAGGCCGTGCGCTGGTTCCGGGATCATGGATACGCGTAACTCGTGACTCCACCCGTGGACCTCGTCATGCTTCTATGGAAGACGATCCTCCTTCGACCCTATGTTTTTTTCTTCCTGGCCGTGGCGCTGGTCGCCTCGTTCCGTTTGTTGGGCCGGACGCGGACCGGCGCGCTGTTCGGCATAACGTGGTTGACCGCGTTCCTCTGTGAAATATCCTCGACCCGCATTGGTTTCCCCTTCGGCGATTACTATTACACGGGGTCGAGCGTGGGCGAGGAATTGTACCTGTCCAACGTCCCGTTCATGGATTCGTTGTCGTTCACGTTCCTGTTGTTCGCGAGTTACAGCCTGGCCCTCTGGCTGCTCCTGCCTGCCGAGCCCTGGTCGCCTGACTCCGGCCGGGGCCGGCACGTGCTGACGCGGGAGTCGCTCTCCTGGCCGGTGATCGGCCTGACTTGCGCGTTGTTCATGTTGATCGACGTGGTGATCGATCCGGTGGCGCTACGCGGAGATCGCTGGTTCCTGGGACAGATTTACGGGTATCCCGATCCTGGCGTGTATTTCGGCGTGCCCCTGGCCAACTTCGGCGGGTGGTTCGTCGTGGGGTTGATTGCGATGACAAGCTACCGTGTGCTGGACCGGCAGTGCAGCATGCTGCCCGCGCTGCCCCACGCAGTCGCGGCCCGGGAGGTGCTGCTCGGCTGTGGCCTGTATTACGGCGTGCTGCTGTTCAACCTGATGCTGACGTTCTGGATCGGCGAATGGCTGCTGGGCCTCGCGGGATGCCTGCTCTACACACCCGTCACCGCCCTGGCGCTTTTGAAACTGCGCCGCTAGTCGTCCTCTGCCCCACCCCGTCATCCTTGCTTTCTCCTTCTGTCATCCTTGTATGTGTTCAGTAATTTGTTGACAGAATGGAAGGACTGATCACCCAGAATTGTCATTCTGAGCCGAAGGCGAAGAATCAAGGAGCCTGCCCTGAGCGAAGCGAACGGGTCGTTGCTTTACCAAACGCCCGTAAAAGCAGATCCTTCGCAGGTCCTTCGCT
>JAJDZI010000073.1 GCA_022824735.1 Nitrospirales bacterium | reverse complement strand
AAGCCACCTCCCCCGAACGCTTGCAAGCTATTCGCACCTACCTGGAAGATGAATTAAAAACCTGCTGCAGCGCCTGAACCACGGTTCATTCCTTTTCCCCCTCTGTCATCCCTGTATATATTCAGTAATTCGCTGACAATTTTCCCTCCGTCATCCCCGATATTCCCCCTCCGTCATCCCCGACCCCGATCGGGGATCCAGGGGTTTTCTTTTTGCATGTGTAGCCGCGCCATCCCATGACGCTTCCCACACTCTCCCCCTCAAAAGTGTGTATAAACAGCTATTAATTACACATCTTGACACACATTTAAATACACCTATAATTGCATGAAATCAATTCGGAAAGGAGGCCCCATGGCTCGCATCAACGTGATGATGCCGGACGGACTCTTAGAGGTCGTCGATCAAGCGGCAACAGAAGAACGTCTGACCCGTAGTGCATTTCTCCAAAAATCGGCCAGCCGGTATCTGGAGGAAAAACGGTTGGAACAGGAAGCCCTCGAACGCAAGCAACGAATGGAAAAAGCCGCGGCGAAGATGGATAAACTGGCTGATAAATTCGGCAAGTGGGATGGGGCGGGCACCATCCGCCGGTTTCGTGACAAGCGGAACGGGGCCACGCGATGACCCCTGCATATCACGCTGGCTACGTGGTGGATGCCTCGGTTGGTGTGAAATGGTTCGTTCGAGAACGGGAGGCTGATCGCGAAGTCGCCCTGGCCCTCCGTCAGCGCCATATTGAAGGTGCAACGCGCATGATCGTGCCGGAGTTGTTTCTACTGGAAGTGCCCAATGCCATCAAAACGGGACGCAGAAGCACGGAAGAAGAATTGGCTGAAGTACTCACGACGCTGGCTGACCTGGACATCCGGGTCGAACAACATACGCACCGGGTCTTGCGGAAAACCAATGCCGTGGCCTGGGCCTACAAGCTGACCTGGTACGATGCCGTCTACGTCGCCTTGGCCGAAACGTTGGGCTTCCCCTGTGTAACCGCAGACGAAGCCTTGCTCCGAAAAATGAAAGGCCACAGCATCGTCCTCCGGCTCAAAGATCTGACGTTTGAGTAAGTCATGCACAGCTTATGTTGTAACAAATTTCATCAAATGTACAAAAGTTTACAAATTGAAACTGACTTTCTTCTGTCATTGATACGAAAATACCAACGATACCCTAATGTGTCATTCCTGTATATGTTCGGTAATCCGCTGACAATTCTCCCTCCGTCATCCCCGATATTCCCCCTCCGTCATCCCCGACCTCGATCGGGGATCCAGGGGTTTTCTTTTTGCCTTCGTAGCCGCGCCATCTCAGTAGCGCCCACCTCTAGTGGTGGGCGAGTATTGACAAAACGCAAGTGCTTTGCCTGTTCGTATGTAAAGCTCTGGTAATGAACCGAGGGTATGTTGTTTGCGGGAGCAGGATTGCGACGAGGGCGATCACTAAGCCCACAAAGGAGAGTGTTTGCTGAACATCATCGCCTCGAGTCCTAATTTTTCAGGGTTGCTTGACCAGTGTGACGATGAGCCAGCCCTGGGTAGCGAGCGCCATGAGATGGCGGGGCTACAAATACTAAGGACTCTGGATCCGTCCCCGATCCTCGATTAAGAACGTCAAGGACAGGCTATTTTTAATCGGGGATCCAGTTTATATGGTCGGGGATGATGGAGGGGGAATGTCGAGGATTGTATGTGTTCAGCAATTCATTGACAGAATGAAGGGCTGGCCCCACCAGAATTGTCATTCTGAGCGAAGCGAGGAATCTCTTTGTTGTCATCCCCGACTCCGATCGGGGATCCAGGGTTGTCGTTGCGAACGACGAAAAAAGCAAGAACCCTGGATCCTCGATTAAAGATGTCAAGGATGACAGAAGAAGACCGTGAAATGTGTCAACGAATGACTGAACACATACAGGGATGACGGAGGGGGAAAGGCGGGGATGACGGAGGGGGAGAGGCGGGGATGACGGAGAGGGAGAGGCGGAGGTGACGGCAAGGAGATTCTTCGACTTTGCTGTCGCTACGCTCAGAACGAACGGGAGAGTGAAGTCGAAGGGAATTACCTGAACACATACAGGTGTGACAGCAAGGGAGGGAGGCGGGATGGTAGAGTTGGGGGGATAGGGGAAGAAAAGGACAGCCCCTTGTTTTTTTGTGGTGTACAATGTTGAGAGACATTTATGGGTACTGCATTGATTCGACATCAAGCGTTCGTGATTGGCATAGGCGGTCTGCTTCTGTGCTGTTTGTGGGGAGTGGTCCTTGCACCGGTTGCGTTTGCTGTTCAGGAGGATGAGGATTTTCGGTATGCCATTTCCTTGTGGGGCATGCCTGCCGGGCATGCGACTATGTCAACCGAAGAGTTGGTTGCCGCTGACGGGGTTCCCGCCCGGCGCCTGGTGACGACGATCCGTTCGAATGATTTCATTTCCGCTTTTTTCCCCGTCAGGAACCACGTGGATTCGCTGGTCGATCTTCGGACCATGCTCCCCAGCCGTTTGGTCTTTCAGCGTCGGGAGGGCGGTCGCCATGAACGGTTTGCCGTCACGTTCGATCGCGTGGCGAACCAGGTCACGGTGCTGAAAGACGGGAAGCCTTCGGTGCATGACATTCCCCCCGGTACGCATGGTCCCTTGTCCTGCCTCTATTTCTTGCGCACGCTGCCGAATCTTGAACCGGGTTCTTCGGTGTACATGGATATTCATCACGACCGGAAGAACTACAAGGTCGAGGTCAAAATCGAGGCCGTGGAATCGCTCAGTGGTTCCTGGGGTGAGGTTGAAACGATTCGCCTGTTGGCGATCATGCCATTTCGGGGAATTTTTTTGAACGAAGGCAATATCAGGATTTGGGTAACCAATACGCCGGAGCGGGTTCCCGTCATGATGGAAGCCCGTGTGGTGGTCGGGTCGGCCAAAGCCGTGATTGAAGGATGGGTTCCGTCACAGAATTGATTCTCGACTTTTTCCGCAAAGATCCTATAATGACTCCATTTCGGAAGTCTGATTATGGTTTCTCTGACTCGCCATATTTTTGAGCAACAGTACTGCCAGCCTGATGGTGCGGAAGAGTTTTTCACCATCATGAACCGGATTGTTTCGGGCGGGAAACGGATTGCCCGGGCTTTGCGGGAAGCGGGCCTGACCGGCAGTCTCGGCACGACTGATACGAGAAACATTCATGGTGAACAGGTGCAGCACATGGATGCCCGCGCCAACGAGTTTTTTGTCGAGGCTTTTCAGGATAGCGGGATCGTGCAAATCGTGGTGTCTGAAGAAATGGAAGAGCCGTTTCCCGTGGCTGCCGCAAAGGAGACCGGCAAATATGCCGTGTTTTTCGATCCCTTGGACGGGTCCTCGAATATCGACGTGAACGGCCCACTCGGATCGATTTTTTCCATTCATTGCCTTGACCCCAACGGCCGTTTTCTGAAGCCGGGCTGCGAGCAGGTGGCCAGCGGGTATCTGTTGTATGGGGCCAGCACTGTTCTTGTGTATACGTGCGGCGCGGGCGTTCACCAGTTTATACTTGACCCCGCGATAGGTGAGTTTTTCCTATCCGCCTCCAACGTGCAGGTACCTGCGCGCGGGAAAATTTGTAGTATTAATGGAGGAAATAAATGCAAGTGGTCGAAAAATATGATAAAAACAATAGACTACTTTCATGAAGATGATAAGGAAACAGGCCGTCCATATGCCGCCAGGTACACAGGATGTCTGGTGGCGGATGTCCATCGGATTCTGTTAAAAGGCGGTCTGTATCTGTATCCCGGCGAGGCGCGGAAGCCCGAAGGAAAACTGCGTTTGATGTATGAAGCCGCTCCGTTGAGTTTTGTGGTGGAGCAGGCCGGCGGGCTTGGAAGCACGGGCGTGGAACGTATTTCCACCATTCATCCCAAGACTCCGCATCAATGCGTTCCACTCGTCATTGGCAGTCGTGAAGACGTCGAAACAACGGAACAATTTTTAAGTTGTGAGTAATATCGGTTTGGTTGTTGAGCGAGAGATTCCTTGCTGCGCTCGGAATGACAGCTTCGAGGTATTGTTGCCTGGCATGATAAGAGTCTCGCATACGTCCAGGCATGCGTCACGCAAAAGGAGACCCCATGGCTCTACGAGCCGGCTTTTTGGTCATCAGCATTTTGCTCGGGCTTGCGGCAGGATACGTTGCTGGCGCCGGGACGATGCTCGATGCGCTGCTTGGCGCCGGATTCGGCGCTTTGCTCAGTGGGGTGCTGGTCTTTATCGAGATTGCCTTTATGGAACCGCTTCCCGCCCGGACCCTGGTCTATGGCGGGATCGGTTTCAGTTTGGGCATGCTCCTCTCGGGGATGTGCATTTTCTTGACCCTTTTCCTGGCACCTCATCCCGTCACCCAATTAACCTCGTTTGCGACGCTGCTGATCTTTCCGTATCTCGGACTCACGTCGGGCATTCGTTATGGCAGGGAGTACGATAGCGACGCCCAGGTCGTGACGGATGTCAAGCCCACCGGACGATTTCGCACCCCCAAATTGCTGGATACAAGCGTGATTATTGACGGCCGTATTGCGGACCTGTGTGAAACCGGGTTTATGGAGGGCGAATTCGTCATTCCTCAATTTATTTTGCAGGAGCTGCAACATATTTCCGATTCGGCTGATTCCTTGAAACGTGCGCGGGGTCGCCGGGGACTCGATATTCTCAATCATATTCAGAAGAACGACGACGTCCAGGTGGAAATTGTCGAGGATGATTTTCCCAACATCAAAGAAGTTGACGCCAAGTTGGTGGAATTGGGCAAGAAGCTGGACGCCAAAATTTTGACCAATGATCTGAACTTGAACAAGGTCGCCGAATTGCAGGGCGTGCAAGTGCTGAACATCAACGAGTTATCCAACGCGCTCAAGCCGGTGGTGCTCCCCGGTGAAACGATGCGGGTGTTCGTGTTGAAGGAAGGAAAGGAAGCCGGGCAGGGCGTGGCATATCTGGATGACGGGACTATGGTGGTCGTTGATAACGCCAAGCGTTGTATCGGCAAAAACATCGACGTGGTGGTCACGAGCATCTTGCAAACGAGCGCGGGCAGGATGATCTTCACCCGCCTGTTGGAAGAAACCGACCGGGACCTGTTGAGTTTTGCGCGTGGATGAGTGGGTGGCCGCGGTGGTGCCGGCCGGAGGGGCCGGTACGCGAATGGGGAGCGAGGTCTCCAAGCAGTTTCTTCGATTGGGTGACGTGCCGGTTCTCATCCATGCTCTCCGGGTGTTCGAGGCGAGCCGGATGATTGATGAAATCGTTGTCGTCGTTCCCCGGGACGCGGTAGCGTATTGTCAACAAGACCTTCTCCCTCAATTCACTCTTTCCAAAATCAGCAGCGTCGCCTGCGGCGGCGCGCGCCGGCAGGATTCAGTCTGGAACGGATTACAAGCCGTGGATGAACGGACGAACGTCGTCGTTGTCCATGATGCCGTCCGGCCGTTCGTCACGGGTGCCATGGTCGAACAAGTGGTGGAGCGTGCCAGAATCAGCGGCGCGGCCATTGCGGCAATTCCCCTCCATGATACGATCAAGCGGGTGACCCCGGACGGGACGATTGAAACCACCCTCGACCGGCAGGGACTCTGGTCCGCCCAAACTCCACAGGCCTTCAATCTCGAGCTCTTACGCGAAGCCCATCGATCAAACCGGCAGTCGGGTGTCGACGCGACGGACGACGCCTTCTTGGTTGAACAAATCGGCCGCCGCGTGTCCATCGTCAACGGCAGTCCGGACAACATCAAGATAACCCGCCCCGAAGATTTGATTATGGGAGAAGCGATTCTTCGATCAGGGTTCCGAACACAGTTATAAATCTCCTCTTTTCACTGCTCGGTTCTTTCCTGTATCCTTATCGGTTCGAGAGTCTGGATAGAAAGGAGAGACCGGCGTATGCGGGTCGGCATCGGGTACGATATTCATCGACTCAAGGAAGGCCAGCCGCTCATCCTGGGCGGTGTGCAGGTTCCTCATACTCATGGCCTGGACGGGCATTCCGATGCCGATGCGCTCACGCATGCCGTGTGTGATGCGTTGTTGGGGGCCATGGGAGAGGGCGATTTGGGCCGCTATTATCCCAGCAGTGATTTGCGATTTGCGAATATGAACAGTCTGGAGATGTTGGCGGGCGTTTGCGCCAAACTCGAGGAACGGGGGCTGCGTCTCGTGAACCTGGATGCGGTCATTGTGGCACAGGCTCCACGGTTGGCAAGTTATCTGGCTGAGATGGGCAAGCAGTTGGCCCTGGTCTTGCGCGTGGACCCGTCGATCGTCAACGTCAAGGTCAAAAGCCACGATCATCTCGGGACGCTCGGCAGACAGGAAGGGATTGCCGCCCAGGCGGTTTGTCTTCTAGCGCGCGTGCCGTCCGATGAGAAAACAGGTTGACCGATGTTCAGTGTCATTCGACAAGATCTTCAGGCTGTGTTTGATCGTGATCCCGCGGCCAGGACCACGCTGGAAGTGTTTCTGACCTGTGCCGGGTTTCAGGCATTGTTGGCGTATCGCGTGGCACACCGGTTGTGGCTGATGCGGTTTCGACTCTTGGGGCGGTTGGTTTCGCAGGGCGCTCGTTGGGTGACGGGCGTGGAAATTCATCCCGGCGCGTCAATCGGACATGGGTTTTTCATTGATCATGGCATGGGTGTGGTGATTGGAGAAACCACGGAAATCGGCGATTACGTCACGTTGTTTCAGGGTGTCACGTTGGGCGGAACGGGAAAAGAAAAAGGGAAACGGCACCCCACGTTGGGCAATCACGTGGTGGTGGGATCGGGCGCCAAGGTGTTGGGCGACATTCGAATCGGGGATTCAGTGAAAATCGGAGCGAATTCGGTGGTCCTGCGATCAGTCCCATCAAATTCCACGGTTACCGGCATTCCCGGACGTATCGTCAAGTCAATCGGGGAGCGGGTTCCGGAAGAAGCCATGGATCATGCGAATATCCCCGATCCGATCGCCGAACGTTTTGACCTGATGGAGCGGGAATTGATCGAGTTGCGGAAAAAATTGGAGAACGATTGATTCTCACCACGTTCATCAGAGGAGGAATGGCTTGTGAGTGAAAGAATCACCAAACGGGTACAGGAAATCCTCGGATATTATCAAAGCGATGCGCCGAGCATTCGGGCGAATTTGGCCAGGTTGTTGATGAGTGGCCGATTGGCGGGAACGGGTAAACTTCTGATCTTGCCGGTGGATCAAGGTTTTGAACATGGTCCGGCCCGCAGCTTTGCCGTCAATCCTCCCGGGTATGATCCCCTCTACCACTTTGAACTGGCGATTGATGCCGGCTGCAACGCCTATGCGGCGCCCTTGGGTTTCCTGGAAGCCGGCGCCGCGGAATATGCCGGACACATTCCCTTGATCCTCAAGCTCAACAACAGCGACTCTCTTTTCGGCAGCGACGACTATAATCAGGCGGTCACGGGCAGCGTCCAGGACGCACTTCGTTTGGGGTGCTGTGCGGTTGGGTACACGATTTATCCCGGGTCGTCGTACAGCCAGGACATGTACGAGAGTTTGCAGGAAATTGCCGCCGAAGCCAAATCCGTCGGATTAGCCGTGGTGGTTTGGTCATATCCCCGTGGCGGGAAATTGACCAAGGCCGGCGAAACGGCGATCGACGTGGTGTGTTATGCCGCCCAAATCGCGGCTCAATTGGGAGCGCACATCATCAAGGTCAAGGTGCCGACGGATCATATCTGGCAAGCGGAAGCCAAAAAGGTCTATGAAGCCGAGAAGATTCCCATCACGACTCCCGTCGAGCGCATTCGTCACGTGGTGCAAAGCGCCTTCAACGGGAGGCGTATCGTCATATTCTCCGGCGGCGCCAAGGGCACGGACAAGGCCATTTTTGACGAAGTGCGGGCGATTCGCGATGGAGGAGGATTCGGTTCGATCATCGGCAGGAATTCGTTCCAGCGCCCGAAACCTGAGGCCGTCACGTTCCTGGAAGCCTGCATGAACATTTATGCGGGAGAGACGGCGTAAGGGGTTGTCGTCAAGGGTACAGCCCCCTGGCGGTATGGGCCTGCGCAACCTGGTCGATGCCGTTCATGAGGGCGGCCGTCCGCATCGTGGTTTTTCTTTTTTCCGCAAAGCCGAGGGTTCGCTGAAACGCCGTGGTGATGACTTCATGAAGACGTTGCCGAACGTCGCGCTCATTCCAGGAAAAACGTTGGATGCCCTGGACCCACTCGAAATACGAGACGATCACCCCTCCTGAATTGGCCAGAATGTCGGGGATAATGAAGACGTTCCGATCGCCTAGAATGGCGTCCGCCTCCATCGTCGTGGGGCCATTGGCTGCTTCCGTCAGGATGCGACAGCGAAGGTTGCCCGCGTTCTTTTCGGTTATCTGTTCCGAAAGCGCAGCGGGAACCAGGACCGTGCAATCCAGGGCAAGCAACTCTTCGTTGGTCACGTGATCACCGACCTGCATGTCCTGCAAGGGGTAGCCGAGCCTGTGCTGCCGGAAGAGTTCGTCTATCGGCAACCCCTTGGGGTTGAAGACTCCGCCCGTCACGTCGCTCACGCCGATGACGCGTCCTCCGGCTTCGCTGAAAATCCTGGCGGTGTGGGATCCGACGTTTCCAAACCCTTGGATGACAATGCTTGCATCCTCCAGGTTTATGCCTTGATGGCGGAGAGCTTCGATCGTGACGTTGACGACGCCGCGTCCGGTAGCTTCTTCCCGGCCCAAGCTGCCCCCGATTGAAAGCGGTTTACCCGTGACTGCGTCCGGGACAGAGAATCCGACTTGCTGGCTGTAGGTGTCCATGAACCAGGCCATGACTTGCTGGTTCGTCCCGACGTCCGGGGCCGGAATATCTTTGTCCGGGCCGATCAGCGGGAAGATTTCAGCCGCATACCGACGGGTGAGCCGCTCCAGTTCGGCGAGGGACAACAAACGAGGACTGACTTGAACGCCGCCCTTGGCTCCTCCGTACGGCAGCCCCGCCAGGGCCGTTTTCCAGGTCATCCACATGGCCAGGGCCGCGACTTCTCCCAGTGTGACGTCCTGATGATACCGGAGCCCGCCCTTGGACGGTCCACGTGCGGAATCATGTTGGACCCGGTATCCGTTGAAGACGCGAACGGTGCCATCGTCCATGCGGATCGGGAGCGCGACCAGCAACGACCGTTGCGGAGTCTTCAAGCGTTCGCGCAAATTCGTGTCCAGGTTCATGGCTTCCGCCACCTGATCGAATTGCGCA
>JAJDZI010000095.1 GCA_022824735.1 Nitrospirales bacterium | reverse complement strand
CTTCGCTTCGCTCAGGACAAGCTCAGAATGACAATTCTGGGTGATCAGTCCCTCTATTTTGTCAACGAATGACTGAACACATACAATTCCCGACATCTTAATCGGGAATCCATGGTTTTTCTCTTCACAAAGGAATGAGTGAACATTTACAATTCCTCCAGTTAAAAGATTCATTATGCGTATAGGTATTAGCACTGAGGGAGGGCGTTATGAAAAAAGTCGCGGTTATTTTATCGGGCTGTGGGTTTTTGGATGGAGCGGAGATCACCGAAGCCATCAGTACGCTGGTGGCGATCGGGCAGCACGGCGCGGAGTATCGTTGTTTCGCCCCGGACAAGGAGGCGGCCGAGACGAACCACTTGACTCAACAGGCCACCGGGCAAACGAGAAACGTCATGCAGGAGGCGGCCCGGATTGCGCGCGGGGACATTCAGCCCCTGGAGCAACTCAAGGCGCAGGATTTTGATGCCCTGGCGTTTCCCGGAGGGTTTGGGGCGGCGCTCCATTTGTGTGATTTTGCGCAAAAAGGGAGCGGCGGACAGATCGACCCGCAAGTCCTGCGTATCGTGAAGGAGTTTCATGAAAGCCGGAAACCCATCGCCGCGATTTGTATTGCCCCGGCGATCATGGCCCTGGCGTTTGGGGAGAAGGGCGTGAACGTCACGATCGGCGAGGATGAGGGGACGGCTTCCGAGGTCGAAAAGACCGGGGCCAAACACACCAATTGCGCGGTCGAGAAGTTCGTGGTGGATTCCGCCAACAACGTGATCACGACTCCAGCTTACATGTACGGCACGGCCAAGCCTCACCAGATTTTCGAAGGCGTGAGCGGGGCCATTGCCGAATTGCTGAAGATGGCGTAAGGCTTCGGGAGATGGAAGCTCTGCGATCCCCCGATGACGCGCTTCGGCTTCTTCGGACCGTCTTCGGCCATTCTTCTTTTCGTTTGCGCCAGGATGAAGTGATTGAAGACCTGCTGGCCGGCAGGGACGCCATGGTCCTGATGCCGACCGGCGGGGGCAAGTCGTTGTGTTACCAGGTGCCGGCCATGATGCGCGCCGGGGTGGGCATCGTGGTGTCGCCCCTGATCGCGTTGATGAAGGATCAGGTGGATGCGCTTCGTCAGTGCGGGGTTCGGGCGGCCTGCCTGAATTCCACCCTGGACTTTGAAGAGGTCAGGGCGGTCGAGGCGGCGGTGAACGCCGGACGGCTGGATGTCCTCTACATCGCGCCTGAGCGTTTGTTGCAGGAGCGGACCCTGGAGTGGCTGGACCGGCAAACCATCGCCTTGTTTGCCATTGACGAAGCGCATTGCGTGTCGCGCTGGGGACACGACTTCCGCGAAGAATATTTGCAGTTGTCGGTGCTGCACAAGCGGTATCCCTCCGTCCCACGCATCGCCCTGACGGCCACTGCCGATCATGTGACCCGCCGGGAAATCATCGCCCAACTGCAACTGGAAAAGGCCAACGTTTATATCCATAGCTGTGACCGGCCCAACATTCGCTATGCCATCTCCGACGAGGATAGCGGTCGTGAGCGCATGTGGCGTTTCCTGCAAAGCGAGCATCCCCACGACGCCGGTATCGTCTATTGCCTGACGCGCAAGAAAGTGGAGGAGATCGCCGAGTGGCTGCGCGCTCGCGGGAGAGACGCGCTGCCCTATCATGCCGGCCTTTCGGATCATACCCGTCGCCGGCACCAGGAACGGTTCCTGCGCGAGGAAGGCGTGGTGATCGTCGCTACGGTGGCGTTCGGCATGGGCATCGACAAACCCGACGTCCGCTTTGTCGCCCACCTCAGTCTCCCGAAGAGCATTGAAGCGTATTACCAGGAAACCGGTCGCGCGGGCCGCGACGGCCTGCCGGCCAGCGCGTGGATGAATTACGGCCTGAAGGAAATCATCGTCTTTCGCCAGTGGTTGTCCGAGTCCGAAGCCGACGAGGCGCATAAGCGGGTGGAGCACCAGAAACTGGAAGCCATGATTGGCCTATGCGAACTCACCACCTGCCGCCGTCGTGCCATTCGCGCGTATTTCGGTGAAGAGCCGGGTGAGGATTGCAGGAATTGTGATAACTGCATAAACCCGCCGCACACCTGGGACGGCACCGGGGCCGCGCAAAAGGCCTTGTCCTGCGTCTCCCGCACGGGGCAGCGTTTCGGGGTGAACTACCTGGTTGACGTGCTCATTGGGAAGGACCATGCGCGCATCCGTGACTGGCGTCACGACCGGCTGGACGTGTTCGGTAGCGGCGCGGAGTACAACGCCGTGGAATGGCGCTCCATTTTTCGTCAACTCATTGCCCAGGGCTGTCTTTGGGTCGATGCTGATCGTTTCGATGCCTTGCGCCTGGCGGATCAGTCGTCCCTGGTTTTGCGCGGCGAACGCGAGTTGACCCTGCGTCGATTGCGGCGTGCCGTCACGGTGAAGAAAGCAAAGGGCGTCGTGCCTCCTGCATCGATTGCGCCGGCCGACGAAGCCCTGTGGCAGGCTTTGCGTGAAGCGCGTATGGCCTTGGCCAAAAAGCAGGGCGTGCCGCCGTACGTCGTGTTCCACGATACGACCCTGCGTCAGTTGGTCCAACTGAAGCCCACACGGCTCGTAGAAATGGAGCGCATCCAAGGCGTCGGCGAGCATAAACTGAGGAAGTACGGTGAGGCGTTTTTACAGGTTATACAGGAACACGTTCCGGCTGAGTGAAGAGGGGGTACTTTCTACTTGGCCAATGCCTTCCATGCCTCCATGATGTTTTCTTGATGCTCCAGAATGATTGCTCGGATACGATTTAATTCGTGGGGTGACAATCCATGACTATAAAAGAAAAAACGGTAAGGACCTGGGATATTGGGAACCGTTGGCATATCATCTGCTTTTATGTATGCCGCATACAAAAAGAATATGATTGGGGCTGTCCTAGCTAAGCAAACAGGTTAGGATAGCCCGATGTATATCCGGCGCACTCGGTTAAGTCTTCATAAACAGGGGACCCTTCTGAAGCTTTTTGGTTGCTGGGGGCACGGCGCGAGCGGCTGCAGAAATCATTGGGATCCATCGCAACACAGCGGCCGAGTTCTACCTCCGGCTGCGCAAGCTCATCGCGGGCAAAGGTCAGTCGTCACTCTTCTTCATGCATCGCAAGCAGCCGCTTCTCCCGCTGAATTTCTGCAATGAATTCTTCCTCACTTGGCAGAATTAGGCGGTATTTGGATGCAAACAGTTGTTCGCTGCCCTTGAGCACCGAGAACTTGACGATGGTTTCATCCTTGGATGTGCAGAGAATCAGGCCGACGGTGGGGTTGTCGTCCTCGCCGCGTTTAAATTCGTCGAACATTCGCACATAGGTATCCATTTGCCCGATATCCTGATGGGTCAGTTGATCGGATTTGAGATCAATTAATACAAAACATTTGAGCAGGTAGTTGTAGAACACCAGATCAATGTAAAAGTGATTGGTTTCCGTGCTGATGCGGTATTGTCTGCCGACAAATGAAAACCCTTTGCCGGCTTCGAGCAAAAATTGGGAGAGATTACTGATAATGGCGGTTTCCAAGTCTTTTTCTTTAGGGGCACCGTGATCGGGAAGTTGCAGAAATTCCAGTACATACGGATCTTTGATAAATGCCCGCAGCTCGTTTTTTGGAGCATCTGCCGGAGACGCGATTTCTGTTACCGGCTGCTGTGAAGAAAGCAAACGTTCATAGTAGAGGGTGTTGATGTTGCGTTCTAATTGTCGGACGCTCCAACTCTGCTGGACGGCTTCTGTAAGATGATAGGTTCTTGCTTTCGCGTTTTCCAGCCGCATGATCAACCGGTTATGGCTCCAACTCAATTTGCTACACAGTGTGTAGCGAATGTCTTCATCGGAGTAGGTAAGGTAAAATTGGCGAAAGTTCCGGAGGTTGGCATAGGAAAATCCCTTGCCGAATTCATCGGTTAAGTTTCTTGACAAATTTTCCAGCAGTTTCTTGCCATATTTCGCTTTGGCTTTGCCTTCCTGATCCTCTTCTACAATTCGCTTGCCAATCATCCAGTAGGCTTCAACCATCGCCTGATTGATCTCAGAATAAGCCCGGTTACGGGCATTTTGGAGAATCTGCCGGATATCTGAATAAAAAGGGGTCAGATCCTTCATCCTTTTAGCGCCCTTCTAAGCAGTAACAGAAAAGGTTGGTTGCAATCGAAAAGAAAGGCCCGGATCGTTACAAAACAGTCCGGGCTTTGTGCCGATTGCCCTGTGCCGTGCTATCGTTTGAGGTAGAATCCCATGATGCCGAGACAAAATTAGACGCTATTGACGGTGGAAGGTCAAGCACCCATGGAGGTAATGAGATATGAATCGTCGTTGTTCTGCTATAATGCGGTGGTGATACATATTGCTTGGCGCTCGTGTCATTGATGTATTTATGAATTCCTCTTGTATTCCCTCAAGTATTCTTATTGGATTGTTGGTTGTTGGGAGCCTGTCTGTTGACGCCGTTGCCCGGGGATCAGTTGAGCGATCCGATTCGGCGGGTGTGCAACTTCAGGCGTCGGGTCAATCCTTGGCGACGCTCGTTGCGGAGTATCTGACGGTTGACGATCGTGAACGGGCTGAAGCGTTGTTGCAGTCGATTCTGGGCCATCCCGAAGCGAGCCTTGAGAGCGTGAGCGATGTTCTTCCGGAAAGCCGGACGTATGAGGCGGCTCCGGTGGGTATGCTTCCGAGTCAGCCGGTTCGGGTTCGCGGAGAAGCCTTGTCGTACGGGTTGTTCGTGCCTCCCGCCTATGATCCGGACGTCGCCTTGCCTTTGGTGGTGTGTCTCCACGGGGCCGGGTTTACGGGTGATTCATACCTGGAGCGCTGGGCCGCGCGGTTGGGCGAGTGGGCTATTCTTGCCTGTCCGACGGCCATGGCGGGAACGTGGTGGACCCGGCCGAGTGAAGAGTTGGTGCTGGAGACCATCAGGACCGTCCGCGCGCGGTATCGAATCGATCCCGATCGCATGTATCTGACGGGCATGTCGAACGGCGGCATCGGCGCGTGGATCATCGGGATGCATCATACCCCGCGGTTTGCGGCGGTGGCCCCGATGGCGAGCGGCATCGACGACGTGTTGTTTCCCTTTCTGGCAAATCTCCGGCACACGTCGTTGTACGTGATCCATGGGGCCAAGGATCAGATCATGCCGGTCTGGCTGAGCCGGAACGCGACCAATGAGTTGGCCCGGCTCGGCATCGCGTACACGTACCGGGAACATGAGTGGACACATCCGCACGCCGGTGGTCATTTTTTCCCCCGGCAGGAATTGCCGGCCCTGGTGGAGTGGTTTCAGAAGCAGCGCCGTGATCCGTATCCGCGCAACGTGACCGTGGTTCGTGACGCAAGCCATTTGACGGATTTCGGTTGGGTGCGTATTGATGCCACCGACCGGATTGCCATGTTTTCCGAGCAACTGATCGATCAGCATGGCGACCTGATCAAACGCAAGGTCTATGCGAAGTTGGCCGTTGAAGTGAGAGGCGAGAATCATATTGAAGTCAACACTGAACGGGTCCGGCGCTATACCCTTTTTCTGAACGACGCGTTGATCGATTTTTCCAAACCCTTGACCGTGGTGACCGACGGCAGTACCAGTTTCCAGGGTCCGGTGACGCCCCGGGTCGAGACGCTGCTTCGCAACGCGCGCCGCCGCCGTGATGTCGATACCCTCTTTCCCGCCCAACTGACGATCGACGTGTTGCCGTGAACATTCCATGTGCGTTTTCTGTCCCTCCCCTTTGTAAGGGGAGGATAGGTGGGGTAGAAGCATTTAAAGGAGGGGAAAAGTGGACGGAAATTGTCAATACATTCATGAACATTTGCGGTCGCTTCTTTGTCAACCATGACTAAAGCTCTTGCTGTTCTTGGAAC
>JAJDZI010000055.1 GCA_022824735.1 Nitrospirales bacterium | reverse complement strand
CCATGCCCCCTCTCGCCCCTTGTGGGAGAGGGCTGGGGTGAGGGGGAACATTGTCAACACATTACTGAACACATACGAAGATGACAGAGGGGGAGGGTCGGGGATGACTACGCTCATCTGGCCTACTGTTCCTGGCATGGTTGTAAGAAAATCTTGACTAAACCCTGCGGACCTTCTAGGATGGGCCTGCCTTTAATGCTCATCCTGCGAGGTGAGAAAGGAGTTCTTCATGATCGCGTGTTCGGGCAAATCCTGCCCTTCATCTGTTAGCCTTCGTCTCGTTTAGCGAGAGGAAGGCTTTTTTTTGCGCTGACGAACGTGATGTCACAAACCAAGTTCTGCCGCGAATCCGTCATCATGGACCGTCATGAAATGACGCGGGCCCTGACCAGGATTGCGCATGAAATTCTGGAGCGGAACAAAGGGTGTCACGACGTCGGTCTGGTCGGTATTCGTACCGGCGGGGTCTATCTGGCTCAACGGTTAAAACATCTCGTCTCTCAAATTGAGCGAACCGACGTTGTCCTGGGTGAACTTGATATTACGCTCTATCGGGACGACCTGGCCTTGAGGAAAAATCAACCCGTTCTCAAGAAGACGGATATCCCGTTTGATATTTCAGGTCTCAAAATTATCCTGGTCGATGACGTGTTGTTTACGGGAAGAACCATTCGCGCCGCGATGGACGGACTCATCGATTTGGGCAGGCCGGCTGAAATTCAATTGGCCGTGTTGGTCGATCGCGGACATAGGCAACTGCCCATTCGAGCCAATTACGTGGGGAAAAATATTCCGACTGCCAAAGATGAAAACATTCGAGTGTTCCTCGATGAATTGGGTGAAGAGGACCGGGTGTCCAAGCTTATCGATGCGGAGAGAACGGCGTGAGTTTCAAGCGAAAAGACCTGCTGGGGCTCGCCTCCCTGTCTCAGGAAGAAGTGACCTTGATCCTCGAGGCGGCAGAGCCGTTCAAGGAAGTCAGTGGCCGGGAGATCAAGAAGGTTCCGGCCCTGCGCGGAAAAACCGTGATCAATTTGTTCTTTGAACCAAGCACGCGGACTCGAACGTCATTCGAGTTGGCAGCCAAACGCTTGAGCGCCGACGTGGTGAATTTTTCACCCTCGTCGAGCAGCGTGATGAAGGGAGAAACGCTTCTCGATACCGCCAGAAATATCGAATTCATGCAGGCCGACATCCTGGTGCTTCGCCACTCGTCAGCCGGAGCCGCGGAGATCCTGGCCAGAAATAGCCGGTTGTCCGTCATCAATGCCGGAGACGGATGGCACGAGCACCCGACGCAGGCTCTTTCCGATTTGCTGACCATTCAGGAGAAGAAAGGGCAGGTTCGGGACTTGCACGTGGCCATTGTCGGCGACGTGGCTCACAGCCGGGTGGCGCGATCCAATATTCACGCGTTGACGAAAATGGGAGCGAACGTGCGCGTCGTGGGACCTCCGACCATGATTCCCCTGTCCCTGCATCGGCTTGGAGTCACGGTTTATCACGACTTCGACGAAGCGATTTCCGGCGTCGACGTCGTGATCATGTTGCGACTCCAACTCGAGCGACAAGGCCGTTCACTGTTTCCTTCCATCAGGGAATATGCCCGGTTATACGGCCTGACGGCGGAACGCATGCAACGGGCAGCCAAAGACGTACTCGTCATGCATCCCGGTCCGGTCAATCGAGGCGTTGAAATCGCCCATGACGTGGTTGACGGCAGTGCCGCCGTGATCCTGGAGCAGGTCGCAAACGGCGTGGCCGTACGCATGGGGCTCATGTACCTGCTGTCGCAACGAAATTAAGCGGGGGAGGTATGGAACAGCGAGGGAGTATATGAAATATCCTCTCCCTTGACGGGAGAGGATTAAGGTGAGGGTGATACATCTCTATGGCGAATGACACGAAAATACTGATTGCCGGCGGGCACGTGATTGATCCCGGTCGATGGAACGGGGTGGCCGACGTGTTGATCGAAGAGGGAAAAATCAGCGCGGTGGAGCCGGACCTGCAACTCAAACTCGGGGAGGTCAAAGGGCTGAAGATGATCGACGCCAAGGATCTGCTCGTGTGTCCGGGTTTTGTGGATTTGCACGTCCATTTTCGGGAACCGGGATTCGAATATAAGGAAACGATTGCCACGGGTAGCGCCGCGGCCGTGGCCGGCGGCTTCACCTCGGTGTGTTGCATGCCCAATACTCACCCTGTCAACGATTCCCGGTCGATTACGGAATTTATCCTTGCCCAGGCCGCGGCTGCCGGGAAAGCCAGGGTCTTCCCCATCGGCGCGATTACCAAAGGCTCGAAAGGGGATGAACTCGCGGAAATCGGGGAACTGTTCGATGCCGGCTGTGTCGCCGTTTCCGATGACGGGCTCCCGGTTATGAACAGTCTGGTCATGCGCCGAGCCATGGAATATGCCTCGGCTTTTCACCTTCCGGTTATCGATCATTGCGAAGATTCGCACCTTTCACGCGGCGGCTGTATGCATGAGGGCGCCGTGTCCACCGAACTGGGCATTCCCGGGATCCCGAAAGCCGCGGAAGAAGTCATGGTCGCCCGGAATATCGCCCTGGCCGAGTTGACCGGAGCACAGTTGCATTTGCCTCACGTCAGCACGGTGGGTTCGGTCCGGATGACACGGGAAGCCAAGGCACGGGGGATTCCCGTTACCGCCGAAGCCTGCCCGCATCATTTTTCTCTCACGGATGAGGCCGTTCGCTCCTATGACACCAACGCCAAAATGAATCCCCCCTTACGAACGGATGAAGACGTGCAGGCCATCAAGGAAGGGTTACAGGATCATACGATCGATATCGTGTCCACCGATCATGCGCCGCATGCCGTTCAAGAGAAGCAGTTGGAATTCGACGAGGCTCCGTTCGGTATCATCGGGTTGGAAACGGCTTTCCCGCTCACCCTGAATCTTGTCGAAGAGGGGATCCTGACGCTGGAACATGCCATTGCCAAGCTGACGCGGGAACCGGCCCGGGTCTTTGGTTTGCCCCACGGCACGTTGGCCCCGGGCGCAGAAGCGGACGTCACGTTAATCGATCTCAATGCCACGTGGGTTGTGGATATCACTCGGCTGCATTCCCTGAGCCGCAATACGCCGTTTGCCGGTTGGACGATGAAGGGGAAGGTGGTGAAGACGCTTGTCGGTGGGATTGTCGTGTATGACCGGGAAGAAACATTGTGAGCAAAATGGTCCGGCGCGTTTCAGGCTGGCAACTTTCCTGTTCCTTACTGGAATTGTTGGGGCTCATGATGTGGATCGGAAGCCTGACCGCGCTTCTGACGATGGTGATTCCCGCGGTATTCAATACCCTGGGGATGGAAACGGGCGGACGGTTTTTGCGCCGCGTGTTTGACGGGTATAATGCCGTCACCGTGGGCGTCGTCGTGACGTTGATCGGCACGGCGGGTTTTCGCTATTGGAAGCACCGGCAGGAACCGCAAGGGAACCCGCCGCTGAGACGATCCGAGGTTGGGCTGTTGATGGCCCTCACGTTCATGACGGCGTTGATTGTCGCGGTCATGGGACCCCAAGCCGTTGCCTTGCAGGAGATCGCGTTTGAAGCGGATTCGCAGGAGGCCAAAAAAGCAGCCCTTGAGGCGTTTTTTCGAATGCATATGATCGTACGGGCCCTTCACCTGATCAATGCCGGATTGGCGATCAGTTTGCTCGTGATCAAGGTGGTCGGACAGGCACAGGGGCCTGTCCCTACGGCAAATGATGGCAACGAAAGAAGATCCTAGAATTGTCAATGTTCACTAATTCGCTGATAGAATAGAGGGACTGAGCGCACCGAACAATTCTTGCTTTTTCTTTCTGTCATTCTTGTATGTGTTCAGTAATTTGTTGACGATTTCCCCCTCACCCCAGCCCTCTCCCACGAAGGGGCGAGGGGAGGCATGGCATGGAATGTAATTTCCTCTCCCTTGATGGGAGAGGATGAAGGTGAGGGAATGACCAAAAAAGCGATTCTGGCGTTAGCCGACGGCACCGTTCTTGAGGGACGGGCTTTGGGATTCGAGGGTGAAGCGTCCGGTGAGGTGGTGTTCAATACCGCAATGACCGGGTATCAGGAAATCCTCACGGATCCGTCCTATAAGGGACAAATGGTCCTGATGACCTGCCCGCATATCGGGAATTACGGTATTTCGCCAGAGGATAATGAATCCCGTCGCACGTGGGCTGAAGGATTTATCGTCAATGAAGCGTCCCGCCGTCCCAGTAATTGGCGCTCGGAACTTTCGTTGCACGAGTATTTGGCGCATCATCAAATCGTGGGCATTGAAGGCATCGACACCCGGTTTCTGACGCGCCATTTGCGCACCCATGGTTCGCAGGCGGGCATCATCTCCCACGGAGCCGGCGTGAATGGTTCTCCGGACGATCTTGTTGCAAAAGCCAAGGCGCTGCCCTCCATTTCCGAACAGGATTTGGTTGAGACCGTGACCTGCAATTCCACGTATGAATGGAACGAAGGCACCGGGGCTTGGCCCCAGCGGTTGAATGCAAGCGGACAGGTCGATCCGGTTCCGGCGAGACGATTCCACGTCGTGGTCTACGATTTTGGCGTGAAACAGAATATTTTACGGCGGCTGGTGGATGAAGGGTGTACGGTCACCATCGTTCCCGCATCCACCACCGCAGAGACAGTTCGCACCCTGAATCCGGACGGTGTGTTCTTGTCCAACGGCCCCGGGGATCCCGAGGGAGTGTCCTATGCGGTGCCCCATATCCAGGCTCTTCTCGGATGGCGGCCGATTATGGGAATCTGTCTCGGCCACCAGGTGTTGGGGTTGGCGTTAGGACTGTCCGCGTACAAATTGAAATTCGGACATCACGGCGCCAACCATCCGGTCATGGATTTGCGATCCGGAAAAGTGGAAATTACATCACAAAATCACAACTTTGCCGTCCGTCTGCCTTCAGCCGAAGAACACAAGAGTCTCCTGGAGACGCCTTGGGGGTCATTCCAGGCGACGCACGTGAGCCTCAATGATCAATGTCTGGAAGGCCTTGTTGGAACGACGGTGCCGGTGCTCTCGGTTCAGTATCATCCGGAGGCTTCGCCGGGTCCGCATGATTCCTCATACCTGTTCAATCAATTTCGAACCATGATGGAACAAGCCCATGCTTAGATTTTTTCTTCTTGGCCTCCTGTTGCTGACGGCGACGGGCTGCATGACCTCGTCCCTGTTTCCCCGGACGAGCCCGTTGGAGGAAGTCGTGCTTTCAGGAGAGGGACGAAATAAAATCCTGTTGGTCGAAGTTTCCGGGATTTTGACTTCCGCAAAACCCGGTGGCGTTCTTGACCGGTTCTTCGACCGGCTCAGCCTGCCTGCACGGTTCAAGGAAGAACTCGCCAAGGCTGAGGATGACGAGGCCGTCAAGGCGATCGTATTGAGGATCAACACGCCGGGAGGTACGGTAACGGCCTCGGATATTTTGTACCATGAAATTCAGGGATTAAAAAAAACCCGGGAAATCCCGGTTATTGCCTCCATCATGGATTTGGGCACCTCAGGCGGCTATTACGTGGCGATGGCTGCCGATCAGGTTGTCGCGCATCCATCGTCGGTCACGGGTAGTCTCGGGGTTATTATGTTGACCCTCAATGCGTCGGGTTTGATGGAAAAAATAGGCGTCCGGGCCGATGCGGTGAAGTCGGGACCTCATAAAGACATGGGATCACCGTTCCGCACGATGACCGAGCGGGACCGGGCCATTTTTCAAAGCGTGATCGATAATTTTTATGACCGGTTCCTTCGGGTCATTGAACAGGGAAGACCGAATTTGAAGTCCGAAACCATTCGTCAGTTGGCTGATGGTCGAATTTATTCGGCAGCCCAGGCTCAAGACCATGGCTTGGTTGATGTGATAGGCTACGTGGATGACGCCATTGAACTTGCCAAGAAGAAAGCCGGAATTGAGGAAGCGCAGGTTGTCATGTACCACCGGGCGGGCGGCTATCACCCGAACATTTATGCTCAAGGACCAGGAGGACTTGCTCCGACCGATTGGGCTTTTCCCAAGCTCGCTCCGGTTTCGCTGCTGTTAGCGGGAGGCACGCCGGCGTTTATGTATCTTTGGCTTCCGTAGCCGGATTGGAGCAAATCGGGGCGACTCGTGTTGTCATGAATTTTTCAAGACCTCAGCTTCAACGTATTGCGATCCTTTGCGGGCTCCTGTTATTGGCCGGTTGCATCAAAGCCCCGGGGACCGCGCGCGACCAGGTGATCTTTATTTCAGAGGAAAAGGAAATCGCATTGGGAGTCAGTGCGTTTCGCAGCGTATTGCGACAGGCCCGGCTCAGTACGAATCCCGAAATCAATGAAATGGTCAACCGCGTGGGCCGGCGCATTGCCGAGGCCGCCGACAAACCGGAATACCATTGGGAATTTGCGGTCATTCAAGACGACCGGATGGTCAATGCCTTTGCCTTGCCCGGAGGCAAAGTTGCGATTTTTACGGGCATCCTGAGGCACGCGAAGAACGAAGACGGGCTGGCCACGGTCATGGCCCATGAAGTCGCGCATGCCCTTCAGCGGCACGGCGCCGAACGTATGAGTCGCGGGGTTCTCGATCAAATCGCACAAATCGGCATGATTGCCGGGGCAGCCAGCGGCGCCGTCAATCCCCAACTTGCCATGGGCGCCATGAGTGCGTACGGCGTTGGCGTGACGCTCCCGCACAATCGAAAACAGGAATCGGAAGCTGACTACGTTGGGCTGAAACTCATGGCGAAGGCCGGATATGACCCTCGCGAAGCCGTTGGTTTCTGGGAGCGAATGAGTGGATGCCCCAGACAAATGATCGGAAAATTCTGTTTCCGCTCCAATGCGGCCGTCCCCGAATTTCTTTCGACTCACCCTTCGGACGTCACGCGGATCAGGAAAATACAGGAATGGATTCCCGAGGCGATGAAATTGTATCGACCGCGCGACAAGGACGGCGACCCGGCCATCGAACCACGCACCCCCGAACTTCAGACTCCGGCGCAGCCTTCGTCTTCAAAGAGCTGACACCACATGCCGAAACGCACCGACTTGCGGCGCATTCTCCTGATCGGCTCCGGGCCTATTGTGATCGGCCAAGCCTGTGAGTTCGATTATTCCGGCACTCAAGCCTGTAAGACCTTGAAACAGGAAGGGTATGAAGTGGTGCTCATCAACAGTAATCCCGCCACGATTATGACCGATCCCGACTTGGCGGATCGCACCTATATTGAACCCATTACCGTCGAGGTCGTGGCGCGAATTCTTGAGCAGGAACGTCCCGAAGCCTTGCTTCCCACGATGGGTGGTCAAACGGCGTTGAACGTGACCATGCGCCTTCATGAACGGGGCCTGCTTGAAAAGTACAACGTGCAACTCATCGGGGCCAATTACGAAGCGATCAACAAGGCTGAAGATCGAGAAGCGTTCAAGCGGGCCATGCATACTATCGGCGTGGACACGCCGCTGAGCCGGTTGATTCGGAACCGGGAAGACGCCATGAGTTTTCTGGAAATCGTCGGATTTCCGGCCATTGTGCGTCCCTCTTTCACGTTGGGAGGAAGCGGCGGGAACATTGCGTATAATCGTGAAGAGTTTGAACGGTACGTTGATTGGGCGTTGCTGACCAGTCCGGTCGGGGAGGCCTTGATCGAACGTTCGTTGATCGGATGGAAAGAATATGAACTCGAGGTCATGCGAGACCTGAACGATAACGTCGTCATCGTCTGTCCCATCGAAAACTTCGACGCCATGGGCATCCATACCGGCGACAGCATTACGGTGGCTCCGGCCATGACCCTGACGGATAAAGAATACCAACGCATGCGGGACGCCGCGATTCGCATTATCCAGGAGATCGGCGTGGATACCGGCGGGTCGAATATTCAATTCGCCCTCAACCCCGCAAACGGAGAAATGATCGTTATTGAAATGAACCCGCGCGTGTCCCGGAGTTCGGCCTTGGCCTCCAAGGCCACCGGGTTTCCGATTGCGAAAATCGCGGCGAAGCTGGCAGTCGGGTATACCCTGGATGAAATTACCAATGACATTACCAAGGTAACGCAAGCCTCTTTTGAACCCACCATCGATTACGTTGTCGTCAAAATTCCTCGATTCGCTTTTGAAAAATTCCATGGATCCAATCCCATACTCACGACCCAGATGAAATCCGTGGGCGAGGCGATGGCCTTGGGAAGAACGTTCAAGGAAGCGTTTCAAAAAGCCTTGCGCTCCCTGGAAATCGACCGCTGCGGCCTGATCTCTCTCAATGGGCTGGATCAGTACCTTCCGGGAGACGAACTCGATTCGTCTCTGTCGGAACGTGTTCGGACGGCCATGCAGGTCGCCCACCCGGATCGTCCCTGGCATATTGCGGATGGCCTGCGAATCAACATCTCCAAGGACGAAATCTTTGCGGCCACGCACGTCGATCCATGGTTTTTGGATCAGCTCGAAGAACTCGTCCTGTTTGAGCAACGGCTGTTGAATCAAGCCCGCATCCATGCCCGGGAGATAGCAGGCGGATCGATGCTGGACGAACTTTTCGATAGCCCGGCGGAACTTGAACTGCTCAAGGATGCCAAACGTCTGGGGTTTTCGGATCAACGATTGGCCCAATTGCTCGACGTGACGCCCGCGGCCGTGCGGACGTTTCGACGCGACCATCTGCCTGCCAACGACGTCACGTATTCACGGGTCGATACCTGCGCCGCCGAATTCGAGGCCTTCACGCCCTATCTGTATTCCACGTATGGTCATGAGTGTGAAGCGCGTCCGACGGATCAGGAGAAAGTTGTGATTCTGGGCGGCGGACCAAACCGGATCGGGCAGGGGATTGAATTCGATTATTGCTGTGTGCATGCCACACTGGCGTTACGGGAGTTGGGCATCGAAACCATCATGGTGAATTGCAATCCCGAAACGGTGAGTACGGATTACGATACGTCAGACCGGCTCTATTTTGAACCGCTCGTCGAGGAAGACGTGTTGAACGTCATGGAAGTGGAACGGCCCATGGGCGTGGTGGTGCAATTCGGCGGGCAAACGCCGCTCAAATTGGCGTTGCCGTTGGCGCGAGCGGGGATTCCAATTTTGGGCACAAGCCCGGATGCGATCGATCGCGCTGAAGACCGGGAACGGTTCAGTGAATTGATCACCGCGTTGGGGCTTCGGCAACCTCGAAACGGCGCGGCACGCTCCGGCGAGGAAGCGTATGCCGTGGCTTCTCGCGTCGGCTACCCGGTGATCGTGCGTCCATCATACGTCCTGGGCGGGCGGGCGATGCAGATCGTGTACGACGAACAATCGCTACGGCAATACATTAAAACGAACATTATGACGACTGCCCAATATCCACTTTTGATTGATCAATATCTCACGGATGCCATCGAGGTGGACGTAGATGCCATTTCCGACGGAGTCGACGTTGTTGTGGCCGGGATCATGGAACACGTGGAAGAAGCCGGCATCCATTCGGGAGATTCGGCCTGTTCCCTTCCTCCGCACTCGTTGCCGGAAGATTTGATCGATCTGATTCGTACCCAAACCGTGGCCTTGGCGCGAGACCTGCACGTGGTCGGTCTCATGAACGTGCAATTCGCCGTTCAGGGGAATGAGGTCTTTGTCCTGGAAGTCAATCCCAGGGCTTCACGAACGGTCCCGTTCGTGAGCAAAGCCATTGGAGTCCCCCTGGCCAAACTTGCCATGAAAGCCATGGTCGGGCATTCACTTCGTAACCTGAATTTTACCGACGTTCCGGTCACACGGCATATCGCGGTCAAGGAATCGGTGTTCCCCTTTACGAAACTGGGGAACGTTGACGTGCTCCTAGGTCCTGAAATGCGTTCAACCGGGGAAGTGATGGGAATCGATCAGGATTTCGGATGGGCCTTTGCCAAATCCCAGGCCGCGGCGAGTTTGAGTTTGCCTCAGATGGGCACCATCATCATGAGCGTGAAAGACGGCGACAAACCCGGGACGGTGGACGTCGCCAAGCGCCTGCAAACGTTGGGGTTCAAGCTTCAAGCCACGCGGGGCACGGCCGCGTATTTGCTCGAACGCGGACTCGACGTGGAATCCGTCAATAAGGTCAAAGAAGGACGCCCCCATCTCGTGGATCACATTAAAAACCGCCAAGCTCAGTTGGTCGTCAATACCGTGGGTACCGCCTCCTCACACAATGATTCACTGCCGATTCGACGGGAAGCGCTTCAACAGAATATTCCGTATTTCACGACGATCCAGGGCATTCAGGCGGCAGTGACCGCCATTGAGGCCATGAAGAAAAGTTCACTCACGATCAAACCGTTGCAAGATTACCACCCGGTCTGACGAAGTGAGGTTGCCACAATCATGTCGCTTGGCCTAAAAAGGTGAACCCGGAGTTTCGTTTGGAGGAATCATGGCTGTTCCGATGACCAAAAAAGGATATGAGGCGCTCAAGGCGGAATTGGACCGGCTGAGGAAAGTCGAGCGTCCACAAAACATTCAAGACATTGCCGAAGCACGGGAACACGGAGATCTGCGGGAAAATGCCGAATTCAAGGCAGCCAAAGAACGGCAGCAATACATTGATACACGAATGAGTGAACTCGAACACAAATTGGGCGACGCGCAGGTCATCGAGTCCGGTACCGGGCCCAGTGAAACCGTGGTATTCGGGACGACCGTCCGCCTCTTGGAAGTGGATTCGGAGGAAGAAAAAGCCTATACCCTCGTCGGCCAGGAAGAAGCCGATCTCAAGAACGGTTCAATTTCCGTGCAATCGCCGATCGGACGCGCCTTAATCGGTCATCGCGTCGGGGACGTGGTGCAGGTGAACCGGCCGGCGGGGATGATCGAGTACGAAATTCAAGAAATCTTTTTCCCGGAGTAACCCCATGCCTTCAGCCATATCCGTCCTGACGTTACTCACCGATTTCGGCGCGCGTGACCACTTTGTCGCGAGCATGAAAGGGGTGATCCTGGGCATCAACAATCAGGCCCGCATCATCGACGTGTCGCATAGCGTGCCCCCCTATTCGATTGAAGAGGCCGCGTTTCTCCTGAACTCCTGCTATCACTATTTCCCGGACGGCACCGTGCACGTCGTCGTCGTTGATCCTGGCGTCGGGTCGTCACGTCGTGGGCTGGTCGTTACGACGTCGCGGTTTTTTTTCGTCGCACCCGACAACGGCGTGTTGACCTATATTTTTGAAAACGAACACTCCGTCGAGGTCCGGCAAATCGAAAATCGCCAATTTCGCCTGGATTCCGAAGGCGCGACGTTCGAGGGCCGGGATCTCTTTGCGCCGGCTGCCGCCTGGTTGACGCGCGGACAAACGCCCGGAGCCTACGGACGCCTGGTTGCCGATTACGAAAGATTGGAGATTCAGAAACCCGAGGTGCGGGACGGATCTCTTCACGGTCGTGTGGCCTACGTCGATCGTTTCGGTAACATTATCACCGACGTGACGCCGGCCGATATTCAAGCACTCCAGGCGATCACGAAGCGGAAGAACGTTGCGTTTGAAATCGGCGGCATCACTATCGACACGATCAAGACGCATTATGAGCAGGGCTCGCCGGATCAACCGAATGCCTTGATCAACAGCAACGGATATCTCGAAGTGTTCATGAAGGAAAGCAACGCCGCGGAAAGACTGGGGATCAAGACCGGAACGCCTCTCGAAATCCAATAAATCAGAGGGGCCTTAAACGTATTGATGCGAGAATAACCCCGGTTGTCATCCTGAGCGAAGCGAAGGATCTGCTTTTCCCTGCATTCGATGGTTGAGAGAAAGATTCTTCGCCTCCGGCTCAGAATGACAAACTCGCAGTTTTGTCGGCTATTTTCATATCACGCCGTAAGCTTGTGGCCAATCAATCGCCGCCGTGAAACACATCCCGATCGTATTCGTCCTGTATGGATTCGGTGCGGAGGCCCAACCCCTGTCTAAAGGACTGTCGAATTGCGACGATACGTTCGTACGCCTCGGTCCCTTTCATGTGAGGGCCGAAGCGGGCAAGAAATTGTTCGGTAAGCTGAACCCCTTTTTGGAAATGGCGCGGAATCGTTTCCTCGGTGACTTGTTGCCAGGTGATGAAAATCAGGAATTCCTGATACGCCCGGGCATCCGGCAGACGTTCGCCGATGGCAATCAGGGTTTCGTAAGCGCGTGCGGCTTCTGAGCCTGTTTCAGAAGAAAACGTGTCCTCCGCCTCCTCAATTTTCTCTTGGAAATCACCCAGGTCATCCTGAACGTAAGCTTGAGCCAAGGCCTTCTGTGCTGTGATGGCAGGATCAAAATTCATGGTTGCATCTCACAAAGAGATTGTCCGGCATGCTGTGCGACAGGCTTTCGTCAGGATATGCACCATTTTCCGTAGTTCCCGTTCGGTGGCTGATAGTGGGGGAACGAGGACGATAATGTTGCCAATCGGCCGGATGAGAAGTCCAAGATGGCGGCATTTCGTCGCAATTCTGTAGCCCATGTGTTCGGATAATGGAAACGGTTCCCTGGTTTTTTTGTCTTTGACTAACTCGATGCCGGCCATCATCCCGCATTGACGGACGTCTCCCACGATCGGTAAGGCAGCCAAGGGTTTCAGCAAAGCCTGTAGCAACCTGGACTGTTTCCTGACGTGAACGAGAGTTTTTTCCTTTTTGAAGATTTCGAGATTGGCCAGGGCCGCGGCACAGCCCAGCGCGTTTCCCGTGTAGCTGTGGCCGTGGAAAAACGTTTTCCCGGGTTCACCCAGAAACGCCTCATACATGCGTTCCGTAGTCAGGGTGGCTGCGAGTGGCAAATATCCGCCGGTCAATCCCTTGGCCACGCAAAGGAGATCCGGCGTTACGCGTTCATGATTACAGGCAAACATCATTCCGGTTCGCCCAAAGCCGGTGGCCACTTCGTCTGCAATCAGGAGGACGTTGTACTTGGTGCATAAGGCGCGAACGCGTGAAAGATAGCCTGGGGGCTGCGTGATGATTCCCGCAACGGCCTGAACCATGGGCTCGATCACGACGCCGGCGATCTGTTCGTGTCGCTTGCGCAAGACGTCTTCAAGGGGTTCCAAGCATGCCGTCCGGCATGAAGGAAAACGCAAATCGAGAGGGCATCGATAACAATAGGGAGCATCAAGAGCAATGGCCGGAAACAGGAGAGATCGAAAGCGTTCATGAAACCGCGCGGTGCCGCCTACACTCATGCTCCCCATGGTATCGCCGTGATAGGCGGCATCCAGGTGAACAAACGTGTTTTTCTTTTTTTGCGGGGGACTCTGCTGTTGCCAATACTGGATCGCCATTTTCAAGGCCACTTCCACGGCCGTCGCGCCGTCGTCCGAATAGAAAACGCGTGTCAGACCTTTCGGCGCGATCTTGACGAGTTTTTTGGCCAGGAGAATAGAGGGAGGACTGGCTGCGCCCAGCAACGTGCTGTGGGCGATTTTGCCGAGTTGCTCCTGAATGGCCGCATCCAGCGTACGGTGCCGGTGTCCGTGAAGATTGACCCAAATGGATGAAGAGCCATCCAGATATGTGTTGCCGTGGACGTCATAGAGGTAAATGCCGTCGCCTCTTTCGATAATCAGCGGATCTTCCTCTTCCCACTCCTTCATTTGAGTAAACGGGTGCCAGACATATTGCCGGTCCCATTTGGAGAGCGTTGACGGAGAAGGGGAAGGATTATTTTCTTGTTTTTTCTTGAGTTGCTTCATTTCTCATTCCCTCATGCGGATTTGTCGCAAAAGGACCAAGTTGTCATCCTGAGCGAAGCGAAGGATCTCGTAGTTGAGGCATGCAATTGTTCAGGGAGAGATTCCTCGCTACGCTCGGAATGACAAATCGTAGCTATTTTCACCACGATCGGAAAAACAAAGGGTGGGCTGCCCTGATCGGCAACAGGATTATAGGAATGCATTCTTTCTTTGACAAGACGAGGAAACCTTAATAGAATCAATAAATTGTGCATTTGCAATGAACACACTCTCCGCTATCCGCAATTTTTCCATTATCGCCCATATCGATCACGGAAAATCCACCCTGGCTGATCGTCTGCTGGAACTGACGGGAGCGATCACGCCCAGGGAGTTTCGTGAGCAGATCCTGGATGATATGGACCTGGAACGTGAACGTGGGATTACCATCAAGGCCCACGCCGTCACCACGTCGTACAAGGCGCATGACGGGCACACGTACCAACTGAACCTCATTGACACTCCCGGTCACGTGGACTTTACCTATGAGGTCTCTCGCAGTTTGGCTGCATGTGAAGGCGCCTTGTTGTTGGTGGACGCCACACAAGGCGTGGAAGCGCAGACTATTGCCAACGTATATCTCGCCATGGCCAACGACCTCGTGATCCTGCCCGTCATCAACAAGATCGACCTGCCCAGTGCGGACATCGACGGCGTCAAGCACCAGATTGAGGAAGTCCTGGGCCTGCCGGTTGACGATGCGCTCCTGGTAAGCGCCAAACAGGGGGTCGGGGTGGATGACGTACTGGATGCCATGGTCCGGCAAGTGCCGCCGCCTACGGGGTCAATGGATGCCTCCTTGAAAGCGCTGATTTTCGATTCCTGGTTCGACAGTTACCAAGGGGCCATCGTGCTGGTTCGTATCTTCGACGGTGTGGTCAAACCGGGCATGAAAATCAGGCTCATGTCCACGGGGCGGACGTTTGAAGTCTCGGAAGTCGGCATTTTTTCTCCGAAACGCACCAAGACCAAGGCGTTGAGAGCCGGCGCGGTCGGCTACGTCGTCGCCGGCATGAAAGACGTGTCGGACACCAAAATCGGCGACACGATCACCGATGCCGACCGGCCCACGGCAACGCCGTTACCCGGGTATCGTGACGTCAAGCCGCTGGTCTTCTGCGGGCTCTATACCATGGACAACGCGGATTATGAGAACCTTCGGGACTCGCTCGACAAGCTTCGCCTGAATGACTCTTCGTTTGTCTACGAACCGGAAACGTCCTTGGCCTTGGGTTTCGGCTTCCGGTGCGGATTTCTTGGCCTGCTGCACATGGAAATTATTCGTGAACGCTTGCATCGTGAATATGGACTGAGCCTTATTAGCACGGCTCCCACCGTCATTTACCGGGTCAGGACGCTGGACGGGGAGGTCCTGGACATTGAAAATCCTTCGAAACTGCCGGAGCCCGAAGCCATCGAAACCATGGAAGAACCATTTATCAAGGCCACGATGATTGCCCCGGAACGATATGCCGGAAATATCCTCGCCCTGTGTCAGGAGCGCCGAGGCGTCCAGGAGAGCTTGCAGTATCTGGATACGACGCGGATCATGCTGGTCTATGCCTTGCCCTTGAACGAAATGGTGCTGGACTTTTACGACAAATTGAAATCCCGCACCCAAGGCTATGCCTCATTGGATTACGAATTGATGGACTATCGGGAATCGGATTTGGTGAAACTCGACCTGTTGCTGAACGGCGAAACCATCGACGCCCTGTCTTTTATCACGCACAAGGAGAAAGCGTATCATCGTGGCCGTCAACTCGTCGAAAAAATGAAGGAGCTGATCCCGAAGCAAATGTTCGAGGTCGCGATTCAAGCCGCGATCGGCAAACGCGTGATTGCGCGCGAAACGGTTTCCGCCATCAAAAAGAACGTGACCGCCAAGTGTTATGGTGGAGACATCACGCGAAAACGCAAGCTGTGGGAGAAACAGAAAGAAGGCAAGAAGCGGATGAAGCAACTGGGGCGCGTGGAAGTTCCGCAAGAGGCCTTTCTGGCGCTCTTGAAAGTGAAGGATGAGCCATGACCGAATATAAACCGGTGCCGCCTCCGGATTCTTCGTCCGGTGATCCCGAATATTCCTCATCCCATGAAGAAAGCCGGCCGGAGACAACCCGGACCAAATCCGTGTGGCGGGAGTACACGGAAGCCATCATCATTGCATTGGTCCTGGCCTTGACCATTCGCGTGTTTCTCGTGCAGGCATTCAAGATTCCCTCGGGTTCCATGATCCCCAGTTTGCAGATCGGCGACCATATCCTGGTCAACAAACTCGCGTACGGATTTCAGATTCCCCAGGATTGTGAATTTGAGGTCGCGCTGCTCCCGGTCACCTGTTATTCCTCTTCCATGCTCTTTGAGTTCGAAAAACCCAAGCGGGGAGACGTCATCGTGTTTCGGTACCCGGAAGACGAGCACAAGGATTTTATTAAACGGATTATCGGCCTGCCCGGCGACACCATTCGGATTCAGGAGAAAATCGTCTACATTAACGGCGAACGATTTCAGGACGAGCCATTTACCCAGCGTGTGGACCCCGGTATGATCGATGGCCGCATCAATCCTCGTGACACGTTCGGACCTGTCACGGTTCCTCCGAACTCGTATTTCGTCATGGGCGACAACCGGGACCAAAGCCTGGACAGCCGTTTTTGGGGATACGTGCAAGAGCATAAAATCAAGGGCCGGGCGTTCCTCGTGTATTGGTCCTGGCACGGGCAGGGTTCGGTGATGGAATGGGTTCGATGGAATCGCATCGGGAAAGTGATTGAGTAACAGGAGGACGGGTTGTGGTCTCGCCGGTCATCACGCCGCGTTCCATTTCCAATGTACGCTTGAAAGAGGCTCTTTGTTATGCCGGTGGATAGTCCTCACGTCACGATCGTCATTCCGGCCCGTCATGCATCATCCAGGTTTCCCGGCAAGCCATTAGCGCTCCTGGCGGGGAAACCATTGATTCAGCACGTCTATGAACAAGCCGTTCGCGTTCCGAACGTTGCCGAGGTGCTTGTGGCAACGGATGACGCGCGCATACACGAAAGCGTGGAACGGTTCGGTGGACGCTCGGTGATGGTGACCACGCCCTGCCGCACGGGAACCGATCGTGTGGCGGAGGCGATCCGGCAGCTTCCTTGTGAAATTGTGGTGAACCTCCAGGCTGATGAAATCCTGTTGTCGCCCGATCTGCTGCTTGATCTCATTGATCCGTTTCTTGCCGGTGACGCGGAAATGGGCACCCTGTGTCGCCCGCTCACGTGCCGGGAGGAATTTGCGCAGCCCTCCGTCGTCAAGGTGGTCACGGACCGGCAAGGGAAGGCACTCTATTTTTCCCGGGCCCCGATTCCGCACGCGCGCGATCACGCCCCGGATCATCCACCCTTTGCCTCTCTCCATTTAGGAGTGTATATTTTTCGCAGGCACACCTTGAATCGATTTGCCTCATTGCCGAGCGGGGAATTGGAAAAGGCGGAAAAACTCGAACAGTTGCGGGCGCTGGAACATGGGATTCTGATTCACGTGTGGGAGACCAGCCATGCCTCACTTCGAATCGATACCGAAGAAGATCTGGAACGAGCCAATGCGTCATGGGATGAACTTGTCCGCTGACAGAATAAAGACTGACTGCACCATATTTGTCATCCTGAGCGAAGCGAAGGATCTGCTCTGGGAGGCGCTCGATTATTGAAGAGAGATTCTTCGCTTCGCTCAGAATGACAACTTCGAGTTGTTGCTGGTTATGTTCATGCCACTGACAAAAGGATGATTCGTAACGATGGGTAAATTCATTTTCGTGACCGGCGGGGTGGTGTCCTCATTGGGGAAAGGGTTGGCTTCGGCTTCCATCGGCCATCTTTTGGAAAGCCGGGGATTACGGATTTCCTTTCTCAAGCTCGATCCCTACATTAACGTCGATCCCGGCACCATGAATCCCTATCAACACGGCGAAGTCTACGTCACGGACGACGGAGCCGAAACCGATCTCGATCTCGGACACTACGAACGATTCACCAATCTCACGCTTTCACAAAACAATAATTGCACGACGGGCAGGATTTACGAATCGGTCATCAAGAAGGAGCGCCGGGGCGATTACCTGGGAAGCACGGTGCAAGTTGTCCCCCACATTACCGACGAGATTAAACAGACCATTCTCCGGGTCGCGCACGGGACGGACGTGGTGATCGTGGAAATAGGGGGAACGGTCGGGGACATCGAAAGCCTGCCTTTTCTCGAAGCCATACGGCAGATGCCGTTCGACGTGGGCCGTGAAAACGTCCTGTACATTCACCTGACCCTGGTGCCGTTCATTGAAACCGCGGGGGAGTTGAAAACCAAACCCACTCAACATTCGGTGAACAAACTTCGCGAAATCGGCATCCAACCCCATATCCTGTTGTGTCGGACTGACCGGTTCCTGGCGCCGTCGTTGAAGGATAAGATTGCGCTCTTTTGCAACGTGGACAAAGGCGCGGTGATCACGGCGAAAAACGTCGATACCGTGTACGAAGTGCCGATCGTGTTGCGAAAAGAAGGACTCGATGAATTGATCGTGCGTTTCCTGCGGTTGGAATCCGGTCCGCCCAATCTCCGCAATTGGGACGCCATGGTGCAAAAACTGAAACGTCCCACGCACGAAGTGACCATCGGGATGGTCGGAAAATACATGGCGTTCAAGGAGTCGTACAAAAGTTTGTCTGAGGCGATTGTGCACGGTGGTTTGCCCAATGACGCCGGAGTCAACGTCAGATTGATCGAATCGGAAGATCTTGAACGGGGCGATCCTGAGCAATTCTTGAGTGACGCCGATGGGATTTTGATACCGGGAGGGTTCGGCACACGGGGCATCGAGGGCAAGGTGACGACGGTTCGCTACGCCAGGGAAAAGGGCATTCCGTTTCTGGGACTCTGTTTGGGCATGCAATGTGCGGTCGTGGAGTTTGCCCGTCACGTTGCCGGGCTGGAAAGGGCCAACAGCGGCGAATTCGATTCGGCTACGGCCTACAAGGTGATTGACCTGTTGCCGGAACAACGGACAGTGGAGGACAAGGGCGGATCCATGCGACTCGGCAGTGAGGTCTGTCGTCTACGAGAAGGTTCCCTGGCTCAACAGATCTATGGGACGACGGAGATTCGGGAACGACACCGGCACAGGTACGAATTCAATAATGATTTCCGCGAGACCTTGACGGCAAAAGGTCTGGTGTTGAGTGGCACGTCACCTGATGGGAGTCTCGTCGAAATTATCGAATTACAAGACCATCCCTGGTTTTTGGGAACCCAATTTCATCCTGAATACCGGTCGCGGCCGCATGCCCCGCATCCCGTGTTTCAATCGTTCATCCAAGCGGCGCTGAAACGCAAATTCGGCCGATAGCGTGCTTCACCCTCACCCCAGCCCTCTCCCGTCAAGGGCGAGGGGGCGTGATTTTGTACAGGTTTTGCATGGAAAGAGACACCATGATGCAGGATGTTCCGTTGGGAGGGTTTCCCGGTGGAGGAGACCACCCGCATTTCCTGATTGCGGGACCCTGCGTTATCGAGAACGAGCAGATCGTCCTGGACACGGCGTTTCAAGTGGCCGAGATCGCCCGGTCAGCCGGATTTCCCTATCTCTTCAAATCATCCTATGATAAAGCAAACCGCAGTTCCATCAATTCATACCGGGGACCTGGAATTGATCAAGGCTTGGCCATCCTCCAAAAAGTGAAGGAACAGGTTCGCGTCCCCGTTCTGACGGACGTTCATAGTGTTGAAGAAGTCCGGCAAGCCGCTCAAGTCGTGGACGTGGTGCAGATTCCGGCGTTTCTGTGCAGGCAGACCGACCTGTTGGTAGCGGCGGCGCAAACGGGTAAAACCGTCAACGTCAAGAAAGGGCAGTTTCTTTCTCCTTGGGATATGAGTAACGTCGTTAAAAAATTGGAAGAGAGCGGGACTCGCCGAATTGTCCTCACTGAAAGAGGGTTCTCCTTCGGCTATAATAATCTGGCCGTGGACATGCGTGCGCTTCCGGTCCTGAAAGGGTTGGGGTATCCCGTGGTATTCGACGTCACGCATAGCGTGCAACTACCAGGAGGAGGGGGAACGCACTCATCCGGCCAGCGTGAATTTATTGCCCCCTTGGCTCGTGCCGCGGCGGCAGCCGGCTGTGACGGGTTTTTCATGGAAGTCCATCCGAATCCGGATTGCGCACTCTCTGACGGTGCAACGATGGTCCCACTTGGTAAATTGAAGGTTTTGCTCGAAGAATTGCAGAAGATTTGTCAGGTGGCCGGAAAGGGCTCAGGCGTTACATTCTAATCATGTCACCAGTTCACGTCGCCAAAGCCGAACCGAAATCCGTCCCCGTGAACGACCGGACTGAGCGTACATTCAACCTGCCGAATACGCTTACATTTTTACGAATCTTATTGGTACCGGTCTATATAGGGCTCTTTTCAACACCCACGACCGTACGATCCACATGGGCTGCAACAATCTTCGGTCTGGCGGCTCTGACGGACTGGTTGGACGGATATATTGCGCGGCGACGCGGGCAAGTCACGAAAATCGGCAGGCTGTTCGACCCTATAGCCGATAAATTTCTGGTGATTTCCGGACTGGTGTTACTCGTGCAATTTCAGCGAATTGCGGCATGGCTCGCTATTGCGCTGATCGTACGAGACCTGGCCGTGACCGGGATTCGATTTGTTTCAGCAAGTCGAGGCATCGTCATTGCTGCGGGGATATTGGGTAAATATAAAGTTGTACTTCAAATTATTGCGATCATCGTTTTGACCCTCGAAGAAGCGATTACCATGTCCGCCCTAAACCTGCATTTTATCGGAACCTTGACTCTTCAGGTGGCGCTGGTTTTTTCCCTTATCTCCGCCGGACAATATATTTTCGAAGCCTGGACCGGATTTTCCAGAAAAGGGTGGCACACATAGGGTCCGCATCGGCCATGTCACCTGAAATTCTCGGGCCGCTTTCCTGCCTCGGAGCCTATCTGCTTGGCTCCATTCCATTCGGAATCGTGTTCTCACATCTATTCGGTGCCCCTGACCCCAGGGAGGCAGGGAGCCGGAACATCGGCTTTACGAACGTGCTGCGCGTATGCGGGAAAAAAGTCGGCATCCTCACGTTAGCCGGTGACTTGGGAAAAGGGTGGCTGGTTGGGTGGCTCGCCGGTTTAGGACTGGCCCTGAACCTGTGGGCCTTGCTGGCTGTACTCTCGGTTGTGTTGGGGCATCTCTTTCCTGTTTTCCTGAAGTTTCGTGGCGGCAAAGGCGTTGCCACGGGCCTGGGAGGGATTCTGGGGATTCATTTTCCCATGGGACTCATTCTGGTAGCAATCTGGGCAGCCACCGTCGGAATCTGGAAATATTCGTCAGGAGGCGCAATCATGGCCTTTGCAACCTTGCCGTTGATCGGTTGGTTCATGACCTCCGATCTCCAATTTTTGCTCTTCAGCCTTCTCCTGAGCAGCTTTGTCATCGGCAAACATAAGGGGAATATCGTCCGTTTGCTGAATGGAACCGAACCCTCGATAACTCGTTCCTCATGAATAATCAATATTTGACATAATACTTCTTATCCGACATTACGAGTTTATACATCGACACATTAATGAGCTCATCTAGGCGCACCTTCTTTGTCTCTATCCCTGCTAGCTAGGTACCTGATGACATAGGAAAGCGTATCTCAAACCTGTTACTTTTACAAAAATCGCATAGAAGCTGGACCAACTTCGAGGGCAGGTCCACATGTACCAGAAAACTCACCCTCGAAGTGGACCGTTTTATGGGGGGAAGGTCACCGACCTACTCTGACTCTTGAAGCACGTGTCGGCCCATGGTAAGGTGACAGCATCGTGGTTTTCGATACTTTGAAATCCGTTGAGGAATTGCAGGAAGCTGGAATTCCGGAGAGCCAAGCTAAGGCACAAGTTCGAGTCTTTCAACGGATCATCGAATCCGACCTTGCCACCAAACGCGACATTAAAGAACTCCAACAAGAAATGCGTGAGTTGGAATACCGTCTCACCATCAAGACCGGAGTCATGGTGGTAGCAGCAACTGGAGTGATTTTAGGGACCATTCAATACCTACTCCTTCCTTCTTCTTGATTCTTTCGCCTTCCTTCACCTCTTCCAACTCACCGTTCGCTTCTGTCTTCATCCAATTCACCGAGAAGGTCCAGGAGTGGTGCAACCGGCTTCGACGTTGGAAGCTTCTCTGCGCCAGGCAGTACGGGTGGCGTCAACTGTCCCTTGCGCACTGCTTCGGCTAACAGGGCATCGGCTAGTATTGGGCTTCTGGTTACTTGGGGAGGACCGATCTCGGCGATTACCCGGCCACGGTCCGTCACCAGGACGGTTTCCCCTGATGCCGCCAACCTCACGTATTCGCTCAACCGGCTGTTGAGCATTTTTATATCAACTGATCTCATGGATAATAAAATAGCAACTGGAAGCTGCCTCGCCAAACCATGCTTTTTCAGAAATTGGAAAAAGTTGACGAGCGGCAAGGTGATGACGCAATCTTTTGCTCATGCGGCGTCTCTTTGATCTGTCTTTTCTAGCCTGCCTCGTCATCACGGTTCTTGTTCTTTCCGTTTGTGCTCCGGTCTTTGCTTCCGCTCCCGTGGAATCCAAGGGGCTTCAGATCCTTGAAGAGATTCAGGATGCGATTTCGGAGTTGGCCGAGCACGTCACGCCGACGGTGGTAGGCGTATCCGCTATCCGGCAACTTTCGCAGCCCGGGAAGATTCCGCGCCAAGGTCGCTTCAAGGTGCCGGGGGCGGGGTCAGGCGTGGTGATCCATGAAGATGGCTATATCGTCACCAACAATCACGTCATCAATAATGGCGTGGAAGCCGAGGTCCATTTTTCCGATCAATCGACGCTTGTTGCCAAAATCGTGGCGCAAGATCCCGATACCGATCTTGCGCTGTTGAAGGTCGAGGCGGACCGCAAACTGCCGAGCGCGACGTTTGGGGATTCCGGAACGGTCAAGGTCGGACAATGGGTCCTGGCCGTGGGTAATCCATTCGGGTTGGATCGGACCGTCACCCTGGGGGTCGTGAGCGGGATCGGCCGGGAAAACATGAACTTATCCCGGTATGAGAACTTTATTCAAACCGACGCGTCAATCAATCCGGGGAATTCCGGCGGGCCGCTGTTTAATTTGCGGGGCGAGGTCATCGGGATCAATACGGCCATTATCAATTTCGCGCAGGGTATCGGCTTTGCGATTCCATCCAATATGGCAAACCAGATCATCGAGCAACTCAAGACAGGCGGGAAAGTGGTCCGAGGGTGGCTCGGAGTCGGGATTCAGCCGCTGACGCCCCAACTCGCGGAGAAATTCGGTGTCCCTGACGGCAAAGGCGTGCTGGTCAATGAAGTGTTTGCCGGCGACCCCGCGGATCAGGCAGGACTGAAATCCGGTGACATCATCACCAGAATCGGCAATGAACGCCTGGAGTCTCCCAACCAGTTGTCCCGGGTAGTGGCCGGTTTTTCCCCGGGCGATACGGTCATGGTCCACGTCATCAGGGATGGGGCGTTACTCCGACTCCCCGTCTTGTTGGGCGTCAAACAAGAAAAGCCGATCGTAGCGTCCTTGCCCCAGACTACGGCGGAAGTGGATTTGGGAATCGACGTGTCGCCCATTACCGATGAATTGGCCGAACAGTTTTCCCTGGAACAGAGGGAGGGCATCCTGGTCGTTCAGGTCGTTCAGGGCAGCGTGGCCTATGCGGAAGGATTACGAAAGGGCGATATTATTCAGGAAGTGAATCGTGCTTCGGTGTCCACCATGAGAGAATTCCGACGCATTCTCAAAGAGGTTCAACCCGGCGAGACCATCCTTCTGCGGATTCTTCGCGAGTCGAAGGCGTTTTTTGTGGTGTTGAAACCCTAGAAGCCTCTACCTCCCCTTGCCCCTCCCCTTCGACAGGCTCAGGACAGGCTTACAAAGGATGGGAACAGGCCGTAAAGATACTGTCTACAAAGCGACCTCTTTCATGGGGCGAATTCGAGGGGTCGGCAGAGGGCGTCCCTCAGCCGCAATGTGGCGGATAACGTCTTCGACGACTTCGCATAGTTCG
>JAJDZI010000139.1 GCA_022824735.1 Nitrospirales bacterium | reverse complement strand
AGGATTTCTCTCGTCTAACGCGAGCGGGAATAATGCGTCTATGCAAAACTACGCGATTTCGCCAACGTTTTCAAGCCCCTGGGTGGGGTAAAGGAAAGACAAAGACTCTGGATCCATCCCCGACATTTGTAATCGGGGATCCAGCTTATATGGTCAAGGATGACAGAGGGGGAGAGTCAAGGATGACAGAAGGAGAGGTCAAGGATGACAGAGGGGGAGAGGATCGAGGATGACAGAGGGGGAGAGGTCAAGGATGACAGAAGGAGAGGTCGAGGATGACAGAGGGGGGGCGGGAATTGTCGATGTTCGCTCATTCGTTGACAGCATGTAGGGACAACCCCCTGTGGTTGTCCTTGCTGTAGAGGGCAGGCACAGGGGCCTGCCCCTACTCACCCTCACCTGCATCCTCTCCCATCAAGGGAGAGGACATTCCATTCCATGCCTCCCCTCGCCCCTTTGTGGGAGAGGGCTGGGGTGAGGGGGAACATTGTCAACGAATGGCTGAACACATACAAGGATGACAAGAGAGGGCAGCCCTAAAACACGGGTTGATACCGGCGGGAGTACAGCCCTGTGGCTTTTTCGCCGAATCCCAGGGAGGCCCGTTCGGGGTGATTTTTCTGGTTGAGATTCACGGCGTAATGTCCCCGCACGTGTTCCATGGCTATTTCGAATGGAATGGAACTTTGGTAAAAGTCCCCGGGTGCGTGGGCGCCTACCGACAAAATTTCAACGGCCTCCGGCACGGCGTATTTGGGATCGGAAAAAATATATACGTCGGCGATGGTAAATTCCCCCAGATCGTTTCCCGGCGTGGTGGCAGGAACCTGCGAAGCCAGGGAGCCATCCATTCGTGACCGTCTCAGGTGGTTGAGCAACGCGACGACCTGACTATCGGTGGTTTGTTGCGGAACGAGCAGGCTCAGGGCATTCATTCCCTGCACGTGGGCCGTGACTTTAACCGGAGGCACCGGCGCTGATTCGGCTTCTTTCAGCAGCAGGGTGAGTTGTTCCGATCGCACTTCATTGCCCTGTGGGGGCTGAATATTTTTGGATTTTGGAATAATCGCCTGGATAAACAGCCACAGCCCGATAATCACCCCAAAGAGGACGATCGCCGGATGCAGGCCCACGCGCTTGTTTTGTTCCTGGCGTTCCGGGTCATTCATGGTTATGGTCCTGGGTTTCAAGCGTGACGGTCGTATGGGCGCCTTCGGTTGTTTCCTGTTTTTTGGCGGCTTCCCATAACTGCTCCCACTCCAAGGCCGTCATGTCTCCAAGGGGTTTTTTCTCTCGAGTCCCTTGACGTTCCATATACCGGAAACGTGCGGTGAAACGGTTGTTTGCCTTGCGCAGGGCTTCTTCCGGATTGATTCGTAAAAAACGCGCCACGTTGACGATGGTGAATAACACGTCCCCCAACTCGTGTTCAATGGCCGCGTTCGTTTCCGGTTCCTGCAAGGAAGGTCCGGAGTTGGTGGGGCAAGGGGCTACCGCTTGCAGTTCCTCCAATTCTTCGTCAAGTTTTTCAAATACCTGTTCGGGCGTCTCCCAGTCAAATCCGACGCGTGCCGCTCGTTTTTGAATCTGATGAGCTCGCAACAGGGAGGGAAGCGAGGCAGGAATTCCCCCTAGAATCGAGTCGGATTCCGTCGAACGTTCGCTCCGTTTAATCTCCTCCCATTGAGTGACGACCTGTTCGGCATCGAGTTTGCGAGCCCCCTCGGACGTAGCTGAAAAGACGTGAGGATGCCTGCGGATGAGTTTGTGCGTCAGATCGGTGATGACGTCTTCAATGTTGAATGCCTGCTTCTCCGACTCGATATGGGCATGGAGCAAAACCTGAAGCAGAAGATCTCCAAGCTCTTCGCGCAGGTGCCGGGGATTTTGTGCGTCGAGAGCCTCAAGTACTTCATAGGCTTCCTCCAGGAGAAAGGGTTTGAGTGATTCGTGGGTTTGCTTGATATCCCAGGGACATCCCTCGGGAGAACGAAGTTTGGCGACCACTTCGACAAGATCGTGAAACGATTGAGTCATTTGGTTCTCCATTGCTCTGCCTCGTATGTGTCAGGTGAGTAAGATAGCCGGTTTTCCCGCAAGCTTCAATCGGCTTCTTATCTTGCGAGGCCGTTTGGATTGTGTTAGTTTCGTTGTTCATACTGGTGAGTGTGGGGCATGGCTGATAATCAAGAATCAGGGTTCGTGATCCGCGATAAACGCGGTCAGTCGAAAGAAGAACCGGAGCCCCTTGCAGATACGGGTTCTTCCGCTGCCACGGAGGCTCCCTCGTCACACTCGAAAGCGTCCCACGAAGGTCCGCCGCTCTCCTTTTCGACGTTTATTCTTTCGTTAGGTACGTCAGCGTTGATGTTGATGGGGGAGCAATTGTCGCCTGAGAACCCCGCCCTTCCGGTCAACCTGCCACAAGCCAAAGAGATTATCGATATTCTTCGCATACTGGAAGAAAAAACCAAAAACAACCTCACGGAAGAAGAGGCGAATGTACTTCATGACATGTTGTACACGTTACAGATGAAGTACGTTGAGTTGGCTTCGGGATCCCCTTAAGGAGCCTCTGATTAAAATTGCCACCACGTTTGCTCCCTTCCTCGAAATCGAATAAACGGCTGATCTTCGATGATGAGCCGGCCACCCAAGCCCGCTGGCTTCATTTAAAACCGGTCTGGATCGTCCTGTTTTTCCTCGTTCCGTGTTTGCTCCTGACGATGTATTACGCACAGTACGGCGGATTCGGAGGCAGGTCCGCCGATTCGCTCCTGCCCAGTCCCAGTTACGCCTTGGTGATGTTCCTCATCTACCTGGACGTTGTCGGGTTGGTTGTCCTGACCCTTCTCCTATCCCGTAATTTAATCAAGGCGTATTTCGAGAAACGGCACCGGTTGTGGGGATCGGGGTTTCGTAGCAAACTGATTGCCGCATTCATTGGTTTTTCCTTGATTCCCACCCTGTTGTTGGCGGTAATGGCCAGTGAGGTGATCAATGAGGTGATGAAGGTCTGGTTCAATAACCAGATTGAAGTCGTTCTGAAGGATTCCGAAGAACTATCCAGGATGTACCATGAGGGACATATGGCATTGGCCGTGCAGAGCGCCAGGGCCATCAGCCGGGAAATTTACCGCGAAGATTTTTTGCAACCGGACTACCGCGAATTATTGATCGCGGCCGTGGCCCGGAAGCGTGAGGAATTCAACGTCACGGGCGTGGAAGTCTTTTCGTCGAAATTGGAAATGCTCGTTCGCATGACTGCTCCGGAGGCAACCGACAGGACGTTCCGGTTGCCGGTGGGGCAACTCGTTCGTCGAGCGTTGGATTCGCAAGACGAGGTCACGTCGGTACAGGTCGCCCAAGCCGGACGGCTGATCCGTGCGGCGGTGCCGGTCGCCTCCAATACCCAACCCGGAGAAATTGACGGAGTGGTGGTGGTCAATACCTACGTTTCGGAATCGATTCTGTCGAAGATGCAGGGGATTGCCAAACAATATACGGACTACCGGCAAATGAAGGCGTTGGAAGATCCCATTAAGGCCGGAGCGTACCTGTTCGTCGCCGTCGTCACGGTCTTGTTGCTGTTCAGCGCCACGTGGTTCGGGTTTTACGTGGCGCGAAGCATCACCGTGCCGATTCAAAAATTGGCCGAAGGGACCGAAGCCGTTGCCCGGGGTGATCTCAACGTGAGAATTCAAGACAATGCCACCGATGAAATCGGAACGTTGATCGATTCGTTCAACCGAATGACTGAAGACCTGTCTACCAGCAAAGTGAAACTGGAAGAGGCCAACCAGTCTCTCATGGAATCAAACGTCGAAGTCGACCGTCGTCGCGCCTATACGGAAGCCGTGGTGGATACGATTGCGTCAGGCGTGATGTCCATTGATACCCGCGATATGATTACCACCTTCAACCATTCGGCTGAACGGATTTTGGGAGTGGAGGGAGAGGCTGTTCGCGGACATTCGGTCTTCGACGTGTGCAAATCGCATCAATTCACGTTGTTTCAGGAAGCCTATGACAGGATCCTACTCGACGAGCGGGATACGCTCACTCTCGAAGGACAAATGGAGGTGCAAGGAAAACTCCTCACAATGGGATTGAATCTTTCCCGCATGAAAAACGAGGCCGGTCAAAATTTGGGGTTTGTCTTTGTCTTTGAAGACCGGACCGAATTAATCAAGGCACAGAAAACCGCGGCGTGGCAGGAAGTGGCGCAACGCGTCGCGCACGAGATCAAGAATCCCCTGACGCCCATTCAATTGGCGGCGCAGCGGTTGCGAAAAAAATATTTTGAACGGTCGGCTGATTTTAAGGCCATTTTCGATGAATCGACGAACGTGATTGTGAACGAAGTCGGCAGTTTGAAACGCATGGTGGATGAATTTTCCAAGTTTGCCAGGTTGCCGGCTCCGCATATGTCCAAAGAATCATTGCATGATATCATCGAAAAAGTGACGGCGTTATATCGTGGAGGCCATCATGACGTCGAATTTATTCAGGACTTCGACTTTTCGGTGCCGGATGTCAACGTCGACCGGGAACAAGTGCGTCGCGTCTTTGTGAATTTGTTTGACAATGCCGTCCAGGCCATGAAGCATAAGGGGCGAATTTGGGTTGCGACGGAGATGGATTGGAAGAATCATCGGGTTCGTATTACGGTGGCCGACGAAGGGCCGGGCATTCCCCAGGAAGATTATGGGAAATTATTTATTCCGTATTTTTCGCGCAAACGAACAGGAACCGGACTCGGGCTGGCGATCGTTCATCGAATCGTGACGGATCACAACGGAATAATCCAAGCCTCCAGTCGTTTTCCTCATGGGGCCTCGTTTACAATCGAACTGCCAGTCGCCTGACGGCTGGAGATGGTACATGGCACCGCAAGACCTCAATCGGCGTATTCATCAATAGACCCTGTTGTCGTTCAGCTATTAATCTCACGTGACTTGGAGGAATGAGCATGTCCGGTACCATCTGCGTCGTCGATGATGAGCCGTCCATCTTGAATACCCTGAGTAGTATTTTGGAAGACGAAGGGCATCAGGTGACGCTCGCGAAAAATGGCGAAGAGGCCATGAAAGTCATTCAAATGGAGCCGCCGGACGTCGTGATTCTGGATATTTGGATGCCGGAACTGGACGGGTTGGAAGTCTTGACGCGCGTGCGCGATCTCTTTCCCAATATGATCGTTATCATGATGTCCGGTCACGGTTCCGTCGAAACGGCAGTGAAAGCGACGAAGCTGGGTGCCTATGACTACCTGGAAAAGCCCCTGGACCTTGAAAAGGTCACGATTCTGGTCAGGAACGCCTTACACCAACGCAAGCTGGAAGAAGAAAATATCAACCTTCGTGTCAAGGTTGAACGGCATTCCAAACTCGTTGGAGCCTCTACGGTGATGGAAAAGCTTCGACAGCAAATTGGGGCCGCGGCGCCGACTCACAGTCGCGTACTGATTTCCGGGGAGAACGGCACAGGGAAGGAATTGGTGGCAAGGGCCATCCACATGCAAAGCCCCCGTCATAATCGTCCGTTTGTCGAAGTCAATTGCGCGGCCATTCCCGAGACGTTGATCGAGACGGAACTGTTCGGACATGAACGCGGCGCCTTTACGGGAGCCGTCGATCAAAAACGCGGGAAATTCGACTTTGCCAACGGCGGCACCTTATTCCTCGACGAAATCGGTGATATGAGCCTGGCGACCCAAGCCAAAGTGCTTCGCGTCCTGGAGGAGCAGCAATTTACCCGGGTCGGAGGCGGAAAGTTGATTAAAGTCAACGTTCGCGTGCTCGCGGCTTCCAATAAGGATTTTCAGCAGGAAATCGAAAAGGGAAATTTTCGTGAAGACCTGTTTTACCGGTTAAACGTGCTGCCGATAGAAATCCCGCCGCTTCGTGCGCGCCGTGACGATATTCCGGCTCTCACTCGCCACTTTTTGAAAATTCACGCAGAAGAACAAGGCGTGAAGTTGAAAGACATCACTTCGGAGGCGTTGGACGTCCTAGTGCGTCATGATTGGCCGGGTAATATCCGGGAATTGCGTAATCAAATCGAACGTTTGATGATTATGGTCCCGAAAAACACCATTGAGATGGACGACGTCCTGCCGTTTATGCCAAGAGGATTCAACCGGGTCAATCCCATGGACGCCTACGATTCCCTGCGGGAAGCCCGGAACGCGTTTGAACGTGAATATATTGCCGTTCGTTTGCGCGAAAACAATTGGAATGTTTCAAAAACCGCGGACGATCTGAAAATCGAACGAAGTCACCTGCATCGGAAAATTAAATTGTTGAACGTGGAACTTCGTTCGGAACGCTGATGCCTCAGACGTTCACCATTGAGCGTATGGTTGCCGGCGGCTGGGGTCTCTCTCGATCAGATTCCCTGGTGACGTTCGTCCGGGGCGGATTGCCCGGCGAAGTGGTCACGGCTGCTCCCGGCGAACGGCATTCCGATTATCAGTTCGCCACCCTCACAGAGGTTCAGGAAAGGTCACCCCATCGCGTTGAAGCGCCATGTCCCGTCTACGAAGACTGTGGGGGCTGCCAATGTCAACATGTTCGTTATGAGGCGCAATTAGAGTATAAGCAGGACATGTTGAAAGAGGCGTTCTCGCGTATAGGCCGGATCGAACAGGCCGTCTTCCTGGATCCCGTTCCTTCTCCGTTGCCGTACGAATACCGGCGAAGGGTTCGCTTCAGAGTGTTTCAACGGCAAGGGACGTTTCACCTGGGATTCGTTCGTGAACGTTCGCACGTTCCGGTCAAAGGGGAGGGATGCCTGTTGGTTGCAAAGTCCATGGAAGGGGTGATCAAGGGCGTCGAGGGACGGTTGGCCGGCCTGCGCAGGCTTCCGGCGTTTCTCTCGCACGTGGAAATTCGATCATCGGACGCGTTCGGGACACACCTGATCCTGTGCACGGTCCCCCGTGCGACCCGACGCCAGGCACACGACCTCTTGGCCTTGTTTGAAGATGTGCCTTCCGTGGTTGGGTGCGTCCTGACCTCCTCTTCCATGACGGGGGCTGAAAGAAGGCAGGTGCGGCGAGTCGTCAGGGGAGAACCTCACCTGTTTGAACGCTTCCATGACTTGGTTGTTCGAGTCAGTGACCGTTCCTTCATGCAGGCGAATTGGGCGGTCTATTCGACGATCTTCGAAACGGTCAACGATTGGCTGAACGTGGAGGATGGACCCATTCGTGTGCTTGAACTCCATGCCGGGGTCGGGTGCATCGGATTGGGATTGGCAAAAAACGGAGCGCTGGTCACGGGAGTCGAAGGAAATCCTTATGCCGTGGCTGACGCGAAACGATCGGCCTCCGACAACCACGTCGGCCGTTACCGTATCCGTGCGTCAAAGGTCGAAGACTTCCTGGAGACGGTAGCCACGGACGAATACGACGTGATCGTGATGGACCCGCCTCGCGCGGGGCTGAGCCGGCAATGCGCCGAGTCTCTCAACCGTATCAAGGTGCCCCGCATGTTGTATCTTTCGTGTAACCCGTCTTCCTTGGCTCGAGATCTTAACCGGCTGTGCGCGACTCACTACCGGGTCCGGCGAGTGAGAATGTTTGACATGTTCCCGCAGACCGCGCAGATTGAAACCCTGGTGGAACTCGTTCGTGTATAGTTTCGGCGTTTGGACTCTACAAGGGGAGAGAGAAATATTCGGGAGGACGCCATGAACGTGCTCAGGCTCGGCGTTCTTGTTTCAGGCAGGGGATCCAATTTGCAAGCTATTATCGATGAGATTGAAGCCGGCACCCTCAACGCTGAAATTGTGGTTGTGGTCAGCAATAAACAGGGAGTGCCGGCGCTGGAGCGCGCAGAACGTCACGGCCTCAGAACCGTCTTTCTCGATCCCAAATCGGTGGCGAATACGTCGAATCCCCGGCAAGCGTACGATCAAAAATTGCTGGAGACGTTGCAGCATCACCAAGTCCAATTGGTGATCTTGGCGGGATACATGAAAATTGTGACGTCAGTGCTCATCGATTCGTATGAATCGCGCATTATGAACATTCATCCTTCACTGCTTCCGAGTTTCCCCGGCTTGCATGCTCAACGACAGGCATTGGACCATGGGGTGAAAGTCGCCGGATGCACGGTTCATTTTGTGACCGAAGGCATGGATACGGGGCCGATTATTCTGCAACAAGCCGTGCCCGTGGAAGAAGGCGATACGGAAGACGTGTTGTCGGCACGCATCCTGGAGGTGGAGCATGGCCTGTTGCCCAGGGCCATTCGGTTGTTCGCGGAGGGACGATTGAACGTGACGGGGCGGACCGTCAGCAGCGGTTCCGTGATACCTCAGGAACCCTTGGTTTGATAGGGCGCCGGTTCTTTTGGTAGAGTGCAAAACGTGGGGGGCTAGCTCAGTTGGGAGAGCACAACGTTCGCAACGTTGGGGTCGGGGGTTCAAGTCCCCTGCCCTCCACCAATCCTGTTTTGGGAAATCCGTGGTGTTGCCGGCTCAACGGCAGGCGGGAGAGAACGGGGAAAATTTTTTCCGGTAATTCTTAATAATTTTTCTAAACTATATTAAGAATATGAGGCTTTCCCGAAAAAGCGAATACGGCTTGCGAGCCTTGCTTGAACTGACCAAGGCATATGATCAGGTTGCGTTGAGACGATCCGACATTGCCGCAGCCCAACACGTTCCCGTGGGGTTCCTGGAAACCATTCTGTTGGAATTGAAACGAGCCGGAATCCTGGGGAGTCGTCCCGGCGTGCAGGGTGGCTACCGGTTGATTAAACCGCCGGAAGACGTGTCGGTTGGGCAGGTGATTCGTATTTTGGATGGCCCCCTGGCTCCCATTCCCTGCGTCAGCCAGACGGCCTATCAAACGTGCCGGGACTGTCCGTATTCCCGGACCCGCGATTGTCCGATACAAAACGTCATGTTTGACGTCAGAAACGCCATTGCCGGCGTCCTGGACGGATATACGTTGAGAGCATTTTACGATCGAAATCGGAATCGTCGAGTTCGAAAATCTCCCAAACGTCGAGGAAACAGCCCCCTGAGCAGCACTCAAGGGACCTCTGATCCCCAATAAGGAGTGGGTTATGGATACACACCTTCGAAGCGTGGTGAAAGGCATCAGTTGGAGAGTCTTGGCCACTATGGTGACTACAATTGTTGTGTACCTGTATTCAGGTGAATTGATGGCAGCGGCGATTGTCGGCAGTTTTGATGCGTTGGCGAAAATTGTTCTGTACTGGGGACACGAACGAATCTGGCAATGCGTCACGTGGGGCCGTATCCTCCCCACGGTCTCCTCGCCCTAGGTTCAGCATGTCATGCCTAAGGAACCTTAACGCCCAATCTCTCCGAGAGGCTGTTCCGTGACAACGCAAGCTCCTCGTGGGTTGTGAGTGAGGGTGTTGCAGGACAAGAGTTGGTCCAGCTCAGGCGTTGACTTGGAGTCCTGCGTCATGACAAGTCCCCAATGACAGTTGTCGTAACACTCATTTTCCAGGAGCATTGCCTGGGCTCCATGAAACAGGAGTATGCCGCTGAGCATATTATGATGGCAGACGTTCTTGAGAAAATCCGGTCGTGTTCCGTCGTCCCTGGCCGCCAGGCCAAAATGGTGATTGTCAAAACAGACGTTTCTCGCCAGGTAGGGCTGCGCCCCGGCGAAACAGAAAATGCCTGATTCACGATTTTGGCATACTTCGTTTTCGATAAGCGAAGGCCGGCAATTCGGGCCATAAATCACGATTCCCGAGAGAAGACCGTCGGTGGCCCGGCATTGCGTCATTGTGCAAGTGGAGTCAAAGATGTTGATCGCAGAATGCTGGTCGCTGCCGACGTAACGAAACGTCATGCCGGAAATACGTCCGCTGGGAATCTGTTGCAAATACAAGGGCCCGCTTCGGCGACTGAAGATTTGGACGTGGTCACGTCCGGCTCCAATTAAGTGAATGGGCTGCTGCGTGCCGAATAGGCGGTCTTCATAGATCCCCGGCCGAACAAAAATCTGATCATCCGGTCCCGCGTCCTTAAGCGCTGCACTCGGTCGAGGATAGCAGGTAGCGTCGGCGTGATCCACAATAAGGGTCTTGCCGCCCTCGGGATTCGGAGGAGGTTCGTTGAGCACGGGAGGGTTCTCCAAGGAATCCGACGATGAGGAAGGGGTGTCAGGCATAACGGTGCTTTCACGGCCTTCTTGTTGAGTTCACGGCACAGTCGTCACGATTTTGTCTTGACTGGTACGTAGAACTGATGTACAAGGGAAACACTGCCGGGACATCGGCGTCTCGGTTTCCATATTTATATTCAAAGGACGATGAAGTCCTCAACCACGTAAAAAGGGGTTGGGGGCTTTTTTTTTGATTAAGGAGAACCTGACATGGTCAAACGAATGATGACTCGAATACTTTTGTTTGTTTTCAGTATTGCGATTGTTGGGTGGCTCCCTCTGCCGCTCTTGAGTCCCGTCGCGCTGGCTGACGATGACTCTTTGGCAAACAAACTCGACCTTTCGCTCTATGGTTTTGTGGAAACGTCGTACACGCATAATTTCAACAATCCTACCAGCGGCGTCAACAATAACCGGAGTTTCGACGGCGACGCGAATTCCTTTCGGCCCAATATGGCGCAACTCGTCCTGGAAAAAGCCGCGAGTCCCGGAGGAGCCTTGGCCGACCGGGCCGGCTTCCGTCTGAAGCTGAATTTTGGGGAAGACGCCAAATTTACCGGTGGGACAGGTTCGGACGATTTTGACTTCCAGGAAGCGTACATCCAATACATGCCGGCAGATAATGTCACGCTCCAGGCAGGGCGCATGAACACGTTGATCGGGTACGAAGTGATCGAAAGTCCGCTCAACCCCAATTTCTCCCGTTCGTTCATGTTCGGCATCGGGGAACCATTCACTGTGACGGGGCTTCGCGCCACGGTTGATTTTTCGGAATCCGCCTCGCTTGCCGTCAGTGCTATCAATTCCTTTACGGGGCTGCAACAGGATGACAATAACAGCAAATCCGTCGAAGCGCTCCTTTCTCTTACGCCCATGGATAACGTAGGAGTTTCCGTGTTTGGGTTCTGGGGGCCTGAAGGCAATGGCCGAGGGCAAGAAACTGAGGATCGTATGCAGGTTGGAGGCATCCTTGACGTACAAGCCACAGATCAACTCGAACTTGTGTTGGAAGGCTACTATGGAAATCAGGAACGTCCAGGAATGGCCAACGCCCGGTGGAACGGCGTGGCTGGCTATGCCATCTATGATTTCAACGACCAGTGGGGACTTCACGCCAGGGCTGAAGTCTTTGAGGATGCGGCTGGTCTCTTCTCGTGTTTTGGGTCAGACCAAAGTACCGATGATGGTGGTGATTATGGGGCTCTGGGCAATGCCCATTTGTGTCCAGGCTGGGTCTCAGGAGCTCAAGACGCTGGAACTTTCAATCAAACCTTGTGGGAAATGACATGGACACTGCAATACAAGCCGGTTCCCAATCTCATCACCCGGGCGGAATTCCGTTACGACAGATCCGACAGGAATACGTTTAGTGATGGCGACGGTGTGACGGACAGCCAATCAACCTTGGCCGGAGAAATGATCTTCCTCTTTTAGGGAAACGCGCATATACTTAGGTCTCAGATCGATTCATGACATTGCATCACGTCAGACGTGAGCGACACAGGTTGTTCACGCGTTTCCGCTGATACTTTCAATCTTGAAAGGGGGAAGCCCATGAAACTTGTGAAAGCCATAATCAAGCCCTTTAAGCTCGATGAAGTGAAAGATGCCCTCACTGAAATAGGCATTCAAGGCATGACCGTCACGGAAGTCAAAGGGTTCGGTCGCCAAAAAGGTCACAAAGAAACCTATCGCGGCACGGAGTATCAGATCGATTTTGTGCCGAAAGTCAAGCTCGAACTTGCGATTGCCGATGACATGGAAGAAAAGGTTATTGAAACTCTGGGAAAAGCCGCCAAAACGGGCAGTATCGGCGACGGCAAGATTTTCATTTCAGATTTGAACAGCGTGATTCGCATTCGTACCGGAGAGACGGGTGACGGCGCGTTATAGTTGGTTCCTATCACTCTTAACCCGAGGTGAAATCGTGAAGCACTCGACCTTCTCATTGACGTGGCTATTGGTTGTGATTTTGTGCGTACTGGGCGGGGCGGCAACCGGATGGGCCCAGGACGGCACTCCGGGAGCCATCGACACCGGCGATACAGCGTGGATTCTGGTGTCCTCCGCATTCGTGTTATGCATGACTTTGCCCGGGTTGGCGCTCTTTTATGGCGGTCTCGTCCGAAGCAAGAACATACTCGGGACGTTGGCACATACCGCCGTTATCCTGTGTCTGATCAGCATTGTGTGGGTGTTGCTCGGCTATTCATTGGCATTTGGAACCGACGTCGGCGGAGTCATCGGCAGTCTGGAATTTCTCGGCTTGATGGGAGTGGGCCAGGATGCGTTTCCCGGCACGGGCATCCCTCATTTGATTTTCATGGTGTTTCAACTCATGTTCGCGGCTATCACCGTGGCGCTGATCACGGGTAGCTTTGCCGAGCGCATGAAATTCACGGCGTTGCTGCTATTTGCCGTACTCTGGTCAGTCCTGATTTATTCGCCTCTTGCCCATTGGGTGTGGGGAGGCGGGTGGCTTGGAGAGATGGGCGCATTGGACTTTGCCGGAGGAGCCGTGGTGCACATCAGCTCTGGTTTTGCCGCACTCGTTTGCGCCTTGGTCCTGGGGCAGCGGAAGGGCTACGGAGTTGAATCCATGTTGCCGCACAATCTGCCAATGACGGTCCTGGGAACGGGCCTGCTCTGGTTTGGGTGGTTCGGGTTCAATGCAGGGAGCGCCTTGGGTGCCAACGGGGGCGCGGCGACGGCTTTTGTCGCCACCCATATTGCGGCATGCGCCGGAGGGCTCAGTTGGATGGTCGCGGAATGGGTGAAAACCGGCAAACCCACCATGCTTGGCATAGCCAGTGGAATCATCGCAGGCCTGGCAACCATCACACCCGGCGCCGGATTCCTTTCTCCCTTGTCAGCCTTGTTGATCGGGCTCGTGGCTGGGGTCCTTTGTTACGCCGCAGTTGTCCTGAAGATTAGACTCGGGTACGATGACTCGCTTGACGTGGTGGCTATTCACGGAGTGGGAGGATTTACCGGAATCCTGGCAACCGGGTTGTTCGCCTCGGTTGGAGCACAGGGATTGTTTTTTGGAAACCCGGGGCAATTCGTGATTCAAGTCGTCTTGGCCGTTTCCACGTTGGTGTTTGTGGTCATTGGAACCTATGTCATTTTAAAAGTCGTTGACGCCTTGGTCGGCCTCCGGATTTCGCCTGAAGAGGAAGAAACCGGACTCGATTTGAGCCAGCATAGTGAGCGCGCCTATTCTTGAAAAAGTATTCATATCGGCGTTGTACAACAAAACCTATTGTGTGAAGAAGGAGGTACGGAATGACTCCCCGCGAAGTATTGGATTTTGCTAAAAAGAACAAAGTGGAAATGGTCGATCTCAAGTTTGTGGACCTGGTCGGGACCTGGCAGCATTTTTCCCTCCCGACCTCCGAACTGAATCTTGATTTGTTTAAGGATGGAGCGGGCTTTGACGGATCATCCATTCGCGGATGGAAAGCGATTCAGAACAGTGACATGCTGGTATTCCCCGATCCGAACTCCGCCCTGATGGATCCGTTTACCGAACTGCCCACGCTTAGTATGGTGTGTAACGTGCAAGATCCGATCACGCGCGCCGTCTACGAGCGGGACCCGCGAGGCGTGGCTCAACGGGCGGAACAATACCTGAAGAGTACCCGAATCGGCGACATCTCTTATTGGGGGCCTGAAGCCGAGTTTTTTGTGTTTGATCACGCGAGTTATGACCAAACCAGCAACTCCGGCTATTATTTTATCGACTCTGAAGAGGGTATTTGGAATTCAGGCGACGACGGTCATAACTTGGGATCGCGGCCACGGCATAAGGAAGGCTATTTCCCCGTTCCCCCGACGGATACGCAGCAGGACATTCGTACTGAAATGGTCCGGGAAATGGAAAAGGCCGGGATTCACGTCGAAAAGCACCATCACGAAGTGGCCACGGGAGGACAGGCCGAAATCGATCTTCGCTTCGATAGTTTGCTGAAGATGGCGGATAAAATGATGATGTACAAATACATCGTCAAAAATGTGGCCAGGCGGCACGGCAAAACCGCGACGTTCATGCCGAAACCGTTGTTCCAGGATAACGGGACGGGCATGCACACGCATCAAAGTATCTGGAAGGGCGGAACCCCGACTTTTGCCGGCAAAGAATACGCCGGCGTGTCCAAAGCATGCCTGCATTACATCGGCGGCGTGTTGAAGCATGCTCCGGCCCTGGCGGCGTTCACGAATCCGACGACCAATTCCTATAAACGGTTGACGCCCGGCTTCGAGGCTCCCGTGTTGTTGGCGTATTCCAGCCGGAACCGGTCGGCAGGCATTCGCATCCCGATGTATTCGACCAGCCCGAAAGCCAAACGGATCGAAGTGCGTTTCCCTGATCCCTCGGCTAACTTTTACCTTGCGTTCAGTGCGATGTTGATGGCGGGGCTCGACGGCATCCAGAACAAGATCGACCCGGGTGAAGCCATGGACAAAAATCTCTACGATTTGGCGCCGGAGGAAGCTTCGAATATTCCGACCGTACCGGCGAGCCTGGATGAATCCCTCGACAACCTGGAAAACGACTACCAGTTTCTGTTAAAGGGCGGAGTCTTCAGTGAAGACCTGGTGGAGTCCTGGATCAGCTATAAACGGGAAAATGAAGCCGATGCGGTTCGCATTCGCCCTCATCCGCATGAATTCTTCTTGTACTACGATATTTAACGCGACAGTTTGTAAGTTTCTGACGAATGCAAGAACGGCGTGCTCCTCGTTGAATCAGGGCACGCCGTTCCTTTGTCAGCGACGTGTTTTGTCATCTATGTTGAGGCACTGGCTATATCGCTTCCTTTTGGGCAAAGGTAAAATGCCAATTCTGAAAAGAGAAGAAGAGAGGGGACTAGTTTGAAAAGAAGGACGCACTTTTAGAAGCCTTTTTGATAATTTCGAATTTTTGGCGTGAGGAGCAAATAGTGGATTTTCTTACTGTGGTGGCGGCGTAAATTCAATGATTATCAACGGCGTAAGCTTCGAGATTATCTCAAAAATCGCAGACCTAAACTTGGTTCTGGTGTTGTTCAACCATATGAAATCCCGACGAACACTTTATTAAATCTTGCGATCGAGAGATTGATGAAGTTGGACTTAGAAGCTGGCCGCGACCGCCAAATCTTATCCGAAATCATTCTGCCTTATCTACAGCAAGCCAAAGAGAATGTCGAACAAGACTTGTTGGTGCCTCATGCAACCAGGAAAGATATAGAAAAACTTAAAGAAGAACTTCTCGGAAATTCTGGAGTCCTGGCCATTTTCATCGTACTTGTATGCTGGTTTCTTTGGTTGGTGCGCTAACGCGAATCTTTCAAGCTATGATTACATTTGTCAGCAATAGCGGAACGCATACCGTAGACGTGATCGGCAGACCTCCATTGATCTACTTGGATCATTGGGCCTTGAGACACATCTCAGATGATAGCCTCTCTCGCGAGAGGGTTAGAGAAGTGTTCGAAAAGAAAGGGACTTTGTTGTTCTCATGGGCAAATGTTCTGGAAGTCGCTGCAAATTCAGGCGCATCGCTTAAGGCCATACAGTCATTTTTAAGTGAGACCGAAGAACATTGGTTCCCTATTGAATGGAATGCGTTTAAAGTCATCGAGCGAGAAAAAACGTTCATGCCGGGCGACAATAGCCCGTGTTTTGCTTCAAGCTTTCTTGAAACCTTTTACCCACACATATCAGATGGGCCACTATCTCTCCGTACGGTGTGCGACCTGACTCAAGACAGCGAAATTAATTCTGCATGCCGTCAACATCTTGAGAATGTGAAAAAGGAAACCAGAAAAACCTTAACTTATTGGCGTTCAGAGAATTTGCGAAATAATGGCACCCCTCATTTCGATCCGAACTGCCCAACCATGTATGTAGTTGAAAAATTCAAACGTCTGATCCAGAAGGAAACCTTTAATATAGATGAGAATGATGCCATTGACTTTCTGCATGCAACAGTCCCTATTGTCTATGCCGACTTTGTCTTATTGGACAAGCACTGGGCTGACTTAGCTGGAAAGCTGAAACTTCCGTCCGATTGTGTTAAAGTATACTCGCCTAAAGATGTTGAGAAGTTTCTGGAAGATCTGGAACGGTTTCAAGGGTCTACTCTGACTGTGGATTGAAATTTTTCGCGGGCCGTTTGTACAGGCTTTATGGTATGACCTCGATCGCATTTGACACGTACAAAGCCGTGAAGGCGCTCAAGAAGGCCGGATTCGAGGAGGTTCAGGCCGAAGCCGTGGTTGCTACAGTCGGCGAAGCTATGGGCGAAAATGTGGCGACGAAAGCAGATATGGCTGAAATCCGGGCTGAGATAGCAGAATTGAGGGCCGATGTCGCGAGTGACTTCAAAATTCTCTACCGGCATCTTTGGATTATGGCTG